>JAZOQT010000028.1:0-37474 GCA_045656245.1 Faecousia sp. | reverse complement strand
CCAACATAAAACGGAGCAAAACACCGACAATCAGCATGACAGCAAAGCTGGGAATCAGGGTTTTGGCGTGCTGGGGAGTCCAAAGTTCCATAATAACACCTCTTTGTCTGTAATAAGTAAATTATACCAGTCTTTTCCTTGAGTATCAATCCGCCGTTCATTAAGAAATGCTTAAAAATGTAAAAGCAACCGCCACAGTAAGCAGCGGTTGCAGGCTTTACAAAAAGAAAAAGGGATTGGGGATTTCGTAGCCATTGAATGCTTTTTTTGCAAGGCGGTACATAGCTTTGGCGTGTATTCTGTCGTGCCATATAAAACGGCGCAATACCTTTCGCAAGGACCAAAGCTCACCATAGCTACCCTCCACAGTTGTGCCGGAAAGAAAGCCCTCTTGTTGCTCCAAGGTTTGAAAGCCCCTTTGACGGCATTCATAAATGCTTCCTTCATTGTCTGATTCCACGCCGATTTCCCCGAAATAATAGGCGTTGACGTTTTTTGTGTGTAGGTACATTTCTTTTGGGGTTCGAGGGACATTTCCGTAAAAGGTGCTTCGTTCCGGACAGAGGGCAACCTCTGGAGTGGGCATAGCGGCGTATAGCGCGTGAAAGTCCTTCGCGGATTTCAGTGCCAGATGTTTTAAGATTTGGTACTCCTCAACGGTTAGAGGAAGGGTTTCTTCCTGGAAGATGGCATCAGAATCGGCATCGGAGATGGTGAGGGTGCTTTCCTTCTCTTGAGTAATGGCAGCGGTGATGTGTTCCGGGTCTGGTGCGCCCGTCCACTTTAAGTAGGAGCGAATTTCAAGGGGCATTTTGGCAAGGGCAATTTCCTTGCTCTTACCACGTGTGAACGACCCAATGCAGTCGATGGCATACAAAAGAGTATCATTTCCGTTGTGTTCCCAAAAACAGGAAATATCCATGGATTTCACCTGCCAAATTTTTGTTCTGCCAGTATTATACTGCCTTTTTGTTGTTTTTGCAATCAACAAACACCGTATTTACGTTAGTGTAACATAACATCATCACTATTATTTCAAAATTCCAAGGACGAAAAGTCTCTGGATTTTTTGGCATATACTACACCATTTGATACAATCCGCTGCCACTCACTCGGGTCGCTTCATCCGCCACCGGCGGCGGTCAGCTCGCTCCCCGGACTCGATTTGAATTTTTGCCCTTGCGGGGGACGGGCAAAATAGAGGTAGCCACCAGTTTTTGAACTGGTGGCAGGAAGTGTCCACCGGACACTTGCATTTATGATGGGTTCGAGCCCTGCTGTCCTACAAAAAAATAAGCAGACACCCCCGTTGGGGTATCTGCTTATTTGGCATATACTACACAATTTGATACAATGCAACGCTAAACGCTCGAGCGTTGCACTTTGGGGAAAATGTGCATTTTCCGTTGCATTCATAAAATAATTGTATACCGGAATGCTTTCCAAAGTTAACTAACGAATAGAGAAAAGCTAACGCAATGCAGTTAGCTATCGTGTTAAACTATTTTATATTACCGCTTTTGTCGAATTCTGTAGTCGATTTGATATTTCCGTTACTGTCGTATTCTTTAATTGTCTTAATATTTCCGTTGCTGTAATACTCGTATTTCGTGATTAACTTAACTGCTCCATCACTGTAATATTCGACATCCTCTTTTATGTTTCCCTCGTTATCGTTCTCGTATTTATGCCAAAAACGCAAGGTATCTCCTCCCGAATCGACACTATATTGTTTATGCTCAATCATATAATCATTTTCATCATAAAAATATAAATTATATGACTTCCCGCCCTGCCAGGTGATATTATTTGAACGAGATAACAAACCTTTATCGTTATATTCCATCGTTGTTTCGGTGAACATTTTATTATCTTGGTACTGTGTCTGTTTGATCTTCTGTCCGATGGAATTATACTCATATGTAATGTAGTATGTTAAAGCGTTCTCTGCGTCATAATGATTTTCGCGAGAGCAGTTTCCGTCTGTTCCGTATTGGTAGACTGTCGAATTGAACACTTCTCCTTGAACAAAGTAAATCTCCTTAATAAGCCTACCTTGCTCGTCAAACTCTTGCTCGACTCTTGTTGAAGATTTGGAACTGCAGGAAGTCAAAATAAATAGGAATAAAAACAACACAGCTACTATGGCTTTGCGGTAAATGCGAGCGTTCATAATCAGCCTCCGATTTTCTCAATTTATATATTACAAGTATTGATTTCTATCGTATATACTTATTGTACCGCAAAAGCGGAAGGAATGCAAATAGTTGCAACGCAAATAACATTAGTAAAATAACAAAATATGGTATTTTTAACCAATCTATGCTTGAAAATGTTGTATATTTTTGGCAATCCAAATATCTAACAGAAGCATTACACTAGATAGCATAAGCAAAAATATTTTAGCATTTACATTGTTTTTGTATCAAAAAACACCTACCCTTGCTGATACGATTGTATCAAATAAGGGTAGGTATTATGGTGCCGGTGGCCGGACTCGAACCGGCACGGTGTCGCCACCGGTGGATTTTGAGTCCACTACGTCTACCATTCCATCACACCGGCATGGTGCTCCAATAGTATAGTATACTTTGGAGCAAAATGCAAGCACAAATTTTGTTTTTTAGATATTTAGATATCCGGTCAAAAGCTTCAAAGTGTTATACACGCCGTCGATGTGGCTGCGTTCATATCCGTGGCTGGCGTATACCCCCGGGCCAATCAGTCCGTGGCGAATGTCTGCGCCGCCGCGCAATGTGGCCTCCACGTCAGAACCGTAGTAGGGATACACATCTACGGCGTAATCGGCTTCGGTTTTCTTGGCAGCTTCAATCAGCTTGCCTACGACTTCATAGCTGTAAGGACCGCCGGAATCTTTGGCGCAGATGGAAACCTGCTTCTCCGTGCATTGCAGACCGTCGCCCACACAGCCCATATCTACGGAAATGGCCTCGGTGATGCCTGTAGGCACAGAGGCGCTGCCGCCGTGGCCCACTTCCTCGTATACCGTAATATGGACATAGGTACACCGGGGCAGGAGAATGTTATTGTCGCTGATATACTTGGCAAAGCCCAGCAGAATACCCACAGACAACTTGTCGTCCAGAAACCGGCTCTTCAGATAATCGGATTCCGTCCGCCGGGTACGGGGCTCGAAACACACGATATCTCCCACTTCGATGCCCAGCTTCCGGGTATCATCAGCAGATGTAACGTCCTCGTCCAGCACCACTTCCATGGCGCTCCACTCACGCTTTGCCCCGGAATAATCCCCGTTGACGTGTACGGAAGCGTTGCAAAGCTGGCAGGTGCCGTCAATGACCTTGCCGCCCCGGGTATACACCCAAACGTTTTCCGCCTCGCCGTTGTTGGGATTCATACCTCCCAAAGGTGCCAGCCGCAGCCGGCCGTTTCCTTTGATTTGGGCAACCATGCCGCCAAGAGTGTCGGTATGTGCCTCCAGAAGCAGGCCGTCTGCCTTGTTTTCGCCGCCCAAATCCACCATAACGCCGCCTTTTTCTGTAATCTGTGCGGTGAAGTTCAGCTTCTCAAAGGCTTCCTTTACCCACTGGGCGGCCTTCTGGGTATAGCCGGAAGGGGAGTCAATGGCAAGCAGGGCCTGTGTTTTCTCCCATGCGTATTCTGCATACATTTTTTCAATCATGGTATTGTCCTCCTAATAATAAGTAATGCCAAACCCCGGCAACCTCCCGGGTGAAGTAGTTGATTTTCAGGGATACCCAGCTGGTTTTTGCAGGAATGCCCACTGCTTCCACACCGCAATCCCTGGCAAACAGACTGGCCCGGAACAGGTGGTACTCACTGGAAAGCAGACCGATTTTCACCGGCCGGATTCCGGTCCTTTCCTCAATCAAATCCAAAGAGAATTTTAGATTCTCCCAGGTTGAGGTGGCCTTGTCCTCCAACCAAAGCTGCTGCGCATGGATGCCCCTGGCGGTAAGCTCACGGTACATACACGCCGCTTCGGAGATACCCTCGTCTTTCCCCTGGCCGCCGGAGAGAATGGCAATGGTACCGGGATTGGCCTCCAGAAAAGCTTGGGCGGCGTCAATCCGGTCGGAAAGGGAGAGGGAGGGGGTAGTGCCGTTGACCTTTGCGCCCAGTACAATCACGTAGTCGCATTGGGGGTTCTCCGCGCCAAAGCTGGCGTGGATAATCACCGCTTCTGTAATCCCGCAGACCAAAATTCCAAGGCACAGCACCCCGGTGAGAATCCTGCGCAGAATCCTGGCGGCAGGGCCGTAGCGCCGCGCAAGAAGGTCCAAAAGCAGGTAGCAGGCGGCGATGATTGCCAGAATAAAAAAGATAAAGCCCAAAAAGCTATGCCCGTGGACAAAGTTCACGAAGAAGAATCCCCCAAAAGTAAAGAAGAAGGGAATCAGCCATTTCAGGCAGGAAAGAAATGTCTTTTTCATAAGTTTGCTCCCATGCAGATATTGGAGAAATTATACCACACCTTCTGCCATAAAACAAGGGCAATTCCGCCGCCGCTCCTTCTATAAAAAAGGCAGGCCGCTGCGCGACCTGCCTTGCTGTTATAGATTAGACCTCCTTGCTCTTGGTGCCAATTTCCATCAAGCACTTGAAGATAAAATCATCAGGAGTCATAGCCCCCAAGTCATCACCCTTGCGGGTACGCACGGAAACTGTGCCGTTTTCCATATCCCGGTCGCCCACCACCAGCATATAGGGAATCTTCTGCAGCTGTGCTTCCCGAATCTTGTAGCCCAGCTTTTCGCTGCGGCAGTCGGTGTCAGCGTGAATGTTGGCGGCGTTGAGCTTGTCTGCCAATTCCTTGGCATAGGCGTGAGCCCGGTCGGTAATGGGCATTACACGCACCTGGTTGGGCATCATCCACAGAGGCAGCGCGCCGGCATACCGCTCGATCAGGTAGGCAAGGGTACGCTCGTAGCAGCCCAGGGAGGTGCGGTGAATGATATAGGGTGTCTTTTTCTGGCCGTCGGCGTCGGTGTATTCCATGCCGAACTTCTGGGCCAGAAGCATGTCAATCTGAATGGTAACGATGGTATCTTCCTTGCCGAATACATTTTTATATTGAATATCCAGCTTGGGGCCGTAGAAGGCGGCCTCGTCGATGCCGATTTCGTATTCCACGCCCAGCTTGTCCAGAATTTCACCCATCACCCGCTGGGCTTCCTCCCACTGCTCGGCAGTGCCTTCGTACTTGATGCCGGCCCGGGCGGGATCCCACTGGGAGAAGCGGAAGGTGCAGTTTTCCAGCATGCCCACCGTATCCAGAACATACTTTGCAAGCTCCAGACAGCCCCGGAACTCCTCTTCCAGCTGGTCAGGACGGAGCACCAGGTGGCCTTCGGAAATGGTGAACTGACGGACACGGATCAGACCGTGCATTTCACCGGAATCCTCATTACGGAAGAGGGTGGAGGTCTCACCAAGACGCATGGGCAGGTCCCGATAGCTTCTGGCCCGGTTGAGATATACCTGATACTGGAACGGACAGGTCATGGGCCGCAGGGCGAAGCACTCCTTGGTTTCGTCGGTGGGATCGCCCAGCACGAACATACCGTCCAGATAGTGATCCCAGTGTCCAGAAATCTTGTAAAGGTCGGATTTTGCCATGAGGGGTGTCTTGGTCAGCAGGTAGCCCCGCTTCTGCTCCTCGTCCTCAATCCAGCGCTGCAGGGTTTGAATCACCCTTGCGCCCTTGGGCAGGAGAATGGGCAGGCCCTGACCGATTTCTTCTACCGTTGTAAAGAATTCCAGTTCTCTGCCAAGCTTGTTGTGGTCCCGCTTCAGAGCCTCCTCCTGGGCGGTGAGATAGGCGTCCAGCTCATCCTTGCTGGGGAAGCCGATGCCGTAGATTCTCTGGAGCATTTTGCGGTTGCTGTCGCCCCGCCAATAAGCGCCGCAGGACTTGGTCAGCTTAAAGCCGTTGTGGCGGACACGGCCGGTGTGGTCCAAATGCGGGCCGGCACACAGGTCGGTAAAGTCCCCTTGGGTGTAGAAGCTGATGACTGCGTCCTGGGGCAAATCTTCAATAAGCTCCTGCTTATAGGGCTCATTGTTGCTTATTGCCCATGCGATGGCATCTTCCCGGGGCAGCTCGCTGCGTTCCAAACGAATCCGCTCCTTGCAGATTTTTTTCATTTCTGCCTCGATCTTCTCCAAATGCTCCGGAGTAAAGGAGAAGGGAGCATCAAAGTCGTAGTACCAGCCTTCGTCGATGGCAGGGCCGATGGCAAGCTGCACCTCCGGCCACAGGCGCTTGACTGCCTGGGCCATAATGTGGCTGCAGGTGTGCCAGAAGGTTTTGCGGTACTCGGGGTTTTCAAAGGTGTACAGGTTTTCTTCGGACATAATAAACTCCTCCTAACGATTGGGGGCGAAGATAAAAAAGAATCCCACCCCTGAAAATCAGGGGTGGGATGTTATACATTCCACGGTTCCACCCTGGTTGCGGAAAAAATCCGCCACTCATTGACCCTGTAACGGGAGTACCCGGCCCGGCATTTCCGCCGGACAGCTCAAAAGTGGTATCAGCTTATCGCCTCACAGAGCCTCGCACCGCCCGGCTCCTCTCTGGGTGATTTGGTAAGCTGCATGTCTTCATCACAGCCTTTATGGAGAAAATATATCACCAAAGGGCGAAAAAGTCAATCCCTGTGGAGGCAAAAATGGGTTTTTTAAGGAAAATCGGTTGCCATAATCCGTGGAACCAGATGTTGTAAAAAAGGTTGCGTTTTTTAGGGTGTTATGTAAATCTTTTGTAATCATTGCACAAGATATAGTGGATTGCAAAAGAAAAGATACATATATTTGGGAAAAGAGTTAACATAATATTTTAGTGATAATTTTGTAAAAAGTTGTAATTTCGTGGGTTTTTAGAGGAAAAGCTTGACTTTTTCTAAAAAATTGTTATAATGTACTCA
This sequence comes from Faecousia sp., assembly GCA_045656245.1. Lineage (GTDB taxonomy): Bacteria > Bacillota > Clostridia > Oscillospirales > Oscillospiraceae > Faecousia. Next base: position 30,542 of record JAZOQT010000028.1, on the reverse strand, counting down.
AATTGCGCATTTTGAGCAGTTTGTAACTATTTGAAACCATTTGAAACTAAATCTAAAAAAGTGAGCATATAATCTAACGAGAGGAGGTAGCTTCTATGCTTGGAAATAATCGTTTCATGAAAAAGAGAGTATCGCTCTTTGCCCGAATTTTTGCGTTGCTGCTGCCTATCGTGTGTGTCGTATTGCTGCTTACACAGACCGCCTTTGCCAAAAATACTTTTTTGATTCGCGACGGCGGCCGTACCACGATTCACACCACTTTTGCAACAGACCCGGCAGAGGTTTTACTTGAAGCCGGATTGACGCTGAATACAGATGATACATATGTTACACAAGAGGGTATCGGCGTATCGGAGATTACCATTCAGCGCAAGCAGACAATTAACATTGTTCGGGGCAATAAGACACTGGTGGTATCCAGCACCGGTGAAACGGTGGAGGCCCTGCTGAAGCGGCTGAACATCACCTTAACCGAGGACGATGTTCTTTCCACCACCATGCGCACCAAGACCTATGACGGCATGGTGCTGACCATTTCCCGTACTGTCAACGTCAAAGAGGTCTACACTACAGCCATTGCCTATGAAACGGAATACTGCTACGATGCTTCCCTGGAGGAGGGCGAGCAGATTGTACTGATTCCCGGACAGGACGGTCAAATTGAGAATGTGGCCAATGTTTGCTATGTAGACGGCGTGGAAGTCAGCCGCACCGTTGTGGAGCAGACGGTTATCAGCCAGAGCGTCAATGCGCTGATTGCTGTGGGCACGAAGCCCGATGCGCCCGCCCCCACAGATCCCCCCGCGACCCAGGCACCCACCCGGCAGCCTGTGGAAACTACGCCGGAAGCACCGGCCACCCCGTCCATGCCCATCATTGGCGACGGCATCATCACCACCCCTGACGGTGAGGTTTTGACCTACACCAGCAGTAAGCAGATGATTGCTACAGCATACACCAATACAGACCCCGGCTGTACCATCTGGACAGCAACGGGAACGCTGTGCCGCGTGGGTGCTATTGCCGTTGACCCCAAGGTGATTCCCTACGGAACCCGTATGTATATCGTAACCAATGACGGCCGCTACGTTTACGGCATCGCAGTTGCAGAGGACTGCGGCGGCGCCATTAAGGGCGACCGGGTAGACCTGTATTTCAATACCGACGCAGAATGCTGGACCTTCGGTGTTCGGGCCTGCACCGTGTATTTCCTGGGTTAAGAATAGTTGCAAATTCGCCTTTCTTCTGGTATGATGTCAGAAGAAAGGCGGATTTTTTATGGTTAATGTATGCGATATTCAAGTTATGAAGCCTCTGCTTGCCCAGCATGGCTTTCATTTTTCCAAGGCCAAGGGGCAAAATTTTCTCATAGCCCCGTGGGTCCCACAGCAGATTGCCCAGGATTCCGGCGTGGAGTCTGACGTTGGAGTGCTGGAAATCGGACCGGGCATCGGTCCGCTGACACAGCAGCTTGCCCTGCGGGCAGGGAAGGTGTGCGCCGTGGAGGTGGATGGTCGGCTGAAGCCCATTCTGGACATTACAGTAGGGGAGTTTTCCAATCTTGAAATTATCTGGGACGATGTTTTGAAGCTGGATATTCCCAAGCTGGTGGCAGAGAAATTCCCCGGCCTGCGGCCCATGGCCTGCGCCAATCTGCCCTATTACATCACTTCTCCCATTTTGACGGCGCTATTGCAGGCGGACTGCTTCGAGGCGGTAACGGTCATGGTGCAAAAAGAGGTGGCGCAGCGGATTGCCGCCAAGCCCGGCACGGCGGATTACAGCGCATTTACTGTGTTCTGCCAGTACTACGCAGAGCCGGAGCTTCTGTTTGATGTGCCTGCCTGCTGCTTTTTGCCCCAGCCCAAGGTAACCTCCGCCGTGATAACACTTCGCCTGCGCAAGCAGCGGCAGTGGAATGTGGAAGATGAAGAAATCTTCTTCCGCACTGTCCGCAGCAGCTTTGCCATGCGGCGAAAGAAGCTGTCCAACGGCTTGTCCTCCGGATTTCCGCAGCTGGGCAAGGACGGGGCAAAGCAGGTGATTGCCGCCTGCGGCTTTGAAGAAAACGTCCGGGGGGAAACCTTGAGCATTCCGGAGTTTGCCGCCATTTCCAACGAGATTGCAAGGAGATTGGGGAAATGATAGAATTTCTGTTTTTGGATTTGGACGATACCATTTTGGATTTTCACAAGGCAGAGCGGCTTGCCCTGTCCAAGACCATTCGCCAGTTCGGTGTGGAGCCTACAGACGAGGTGCTGTCCCGGTATCACATCATTAACAAATGGCATTGGGAACAGCTGGAACAGGGCAAGCTTACCCGCGCTCAGGTGTTGGAGAACCGCTTCGGTGTTCTGTTTGGGGAATTGGGTGTGGCGGCGGACCAAACCGCCTGCGCCCGCGCCTATGAGAAAAACCTTTCCGTGGGCCATTATTTTCTTCCAGGCGCGGAGGAGGCGGTGGACAGCCTCCATAAAAAATACCGTCTGTTCCTGGCTAGCAACGGCACAGCCTCCGTGCAGAAGGGGCGCATGACCAGCGCCAATCTGTACCGCTTCTTTGAGAAAGTGTTTGTGTCCCAGGAAATTGGGCACAACAAACCGTCAAAAGAGTATTTTGAAGCCTGCTTTGCCCAGATTCCCGGATTCCGGAAGGAAAAGGCCATGATTGTGGGGGACAGTCTTTCTTCCGACATTCTGGGTGGCAAAAATGCAGGTATTCTCACCTGCTGGGTAAATCCCCAGCATCAGCCTGTCAAAAACGGAATCACTCCTGACTATGAAATAGAAGCACTCCCACAGCTGGAAGTGCTTCTGGAACGCTTATAAGATTACTTGCACCGGATTGCGGATTGTCATGCAATCCGGTGTTACTTTACAGTCCATAGCCAGTACCGTTACGCCCTGGTTTGCGGCGCAGCGCAGGGCAGCGCCGAATCCGGGATCTGTTGCGTCGTTGGGACGCAGGTGCCGGACATCGGACATTTGAATCACAAACAGGACATAAGCGCGGTAGCCGGCCTGTACAGCCTCTGCAAGACCCTTCAGATGCTTAGCGCCCCGCAGGGTGGGGGCGTCGGGAAAGGCGCAGATACCGCCGTTTTCCAGGGTTACCCCTTTGACCTCAAGAAGGCACTTGCAGCCCTCTTTTTCGAAATAGAAGTCAAAACGGGAATCGCCGTAAACAGTTTCGGCGCGGAGATTTTGAATTTCACCAAATCCGCCGGATAACAGCCACTGCTTTGCCGCGGCATTGGGCGCTTGAGAATCCATGTTGATGAGGCGGTCTCCCTTCTTTACGGCAATCAGGTCGAATTTGGTCTTTCTTGTGGGATTTTGCGCCTTCTCGCACCAGACCGTTGCCCCGGGGAGCAGCAGCTCCCGACAGCGGCCGGTGTTTTTCACATGACATATTTCTAGTTTTCCGTCTATCTCAATGTGGGCGATGAACCGATTGGGACGGGAGCGGAACACACCGCAAACCACCTGACCATATTGCATGGGGCCACCTCCTTAAAAAAGAAACCACCCTGACGGGTGGTTTTGGTGGAGACTACGGGACTCGAACCTGTGACCTCATGCGTGTGAAGCATGCGCTCTAACCAGCTGAGCTAAGCCTCCGTATCGGAACGGATTAAATTATACCACACTTTTACCAATTGTCAAGAGTAAATTCGCCATTTCTTATCTGGAAGAAATGGCGAATTTACAGCGCTGTAAATAGGTACGCGACACCCGATTGGGTGCCGCTTTCTCTTTATTCGTCGCAGTTGGTCAGAGCCCGGACATAGCAGGCTGTGCCGGTGAGAGTCAGAGCCAGGCTCAACAGGAGAAGGCCAACCAAAATGGCGCTGACGACGCTGGTTGCCACAATGCCCACAGCCAGCAATACCAGGGAAAACAGGGCAGTGCCCAGTATTCCGGTGAGCACAGCGCCTAACGCAGCGCAGGCACATTCCGCCTGGCATCTGCACCCGGTTAAGGCCGCGGCCACGGTCAAAACGCCCAGATAGACGACGGCGATCCCCAGCGCCACCCACAAGAAGGGGATGCCCACGGTGATGACGCCGGCAATCTGCAAAAAGGCGGATACCACACCCACAACCACGCTGGCGATGACTGCCGCGAGGACACAGGCGCATCTGCAGTTACAGTTACACATTGACATATTTTTCACCTCCCACAGCAGTCTATGACCGTGGCTGCAATCGGGTGCAAAATTTGTTGGGAAAAGGGATTTGCGGTGCAATATTGAAATATCCACGGATTTTATACGCCCGCAAGAAAGTATGCACATGAAACCACCTGGAAAATTGCAACTTTCTATGAATTTCGCATATTGTAATTTTAAGACGAAGATGGTATGATATACAAAATACGTTTGTCTATCGTGCATGGACATAATAAAGGGAGGAATTTTTAGTGGCACGGGTATATAACTTTTCCGCAGGACCGGCAGTATTGCCGGAGGAGGTTTTGCAGGAAGCGGCGGCTGAAATGCTGGACTATCGGGGCACCGGTATGTCTGTCATGGAGATGAGCCACCGGTCAAAGCCCTTCCAGAAAATTCTGGACGATGCAGAAGCGGATTTGCGCGAACTGATGCACATTCCCGAAAACTATAAGGTGCTGTTTTTGCAGGGTGGCGCATATCAGCAATTTGCCGCCGTTCCCATGAATCTGATGAAGAACAAGGTGGCGGACTATATCATCACCGGCCAGTGGGCAAAGAAGGCATGGCAGGAGGCAAAGATTTACGGTCAGGCCAATGCAGTTGCTTCCTCGGCGGATAAGAATTTCAGCTACATTCCCGATTGCTCGGATTTGCCCATCAGCGACAATGCAGACTATGTCTACATTTGCGAAAACAACACCATTTACGGCACAAAGTATAAGACCCTGCCCAACACCAAGGGCAAGCCCCTGGTAGCGGACGTTTCTTCCTGCTTCCTGTCCGAGCCTGTGAAAGTGGAAAACTACGGTATGATTTACGGCGGTGTTCAGAAGAACATTGGCCCTGCCGGTGTGGTGGTGGCCATTATCCGGGAGGATCTGATTACAGACGAGGTACTTCCCGGCACACCTACGATGCTTAAGTACAAAACCCATGCCGATGCAGGCTCTCTGTTCAACACACCCCCTTGCTATGGCATTTACATCTGCGGCAAGGTGTTCCAGTGGCTGAAAAAGCAGGGCGGTCTGGAGGCCATGGGCCAGCGCAACGCCGAAAAGGCTGCAATTCTTTACGATTTCCTGGACAGCAGCAAGCTGTTCCAAGCTACTGTGGTGAAAAAGGACCGCTCGCTGATGAACGTTCCCTTTATCACCGGCGACGAGGAAATGGACGCCAAATTCGTTAAGGCGGCAACGGAAGCCGGCCTGGTGAACCTGAAGGGCCACCGGACCGTTGGCGGTATGCGCGCCAGCATTTATAATGCCATGCCCAAGGCGGGCGTGGAGGCGCTGGTCCGGTTCATGGAAGACTTTGAAAAGAAGGTGTAACGAATGCCGAAAATTCATTATCTCAATCCCATTTCCCCCAAGGGCACAGCCCTTTGGAGCGGAAGCTATGAAAAGACGGAGAACTGCGGCGAGGCAGATGCCATTATGGTGCGCAGCGCTGCCATGCACGATATGGCCTTTGGTGAAAACCTGCTGGCAGTTGCCAGAGCGGGTGCAGGCGTAAATAACATTCCCCTGGACCGATGCGCCGATGAGGGCATTGTGGTGTTCAATACTCCCGGCGCCAACGCCAACGGCGTCATGGAGCTGGCCCTGTGCGGCATGCTGTTAGGCAGCCGGGATATAGTTGACGGCATCAACTGGGTGCAGTCTATCAAGGGTGAGGGAGACATCGGCAAGAAGGTGGAAAAGGGCAAGGCTAAGTTTGCCGGCACGGAAATTGCCCACAAGGCTTTGGGTGTCATCGGCCTTGGCGCCATCGGCGGTCCGCTTGCCAATGCGGCGCGAAAGCTGGGCATGGAGGTTTACGGTTGCGATCCCTATATCTCCATTGACGCGGCCTGGCACCTGGACAGACACATTATCCACGCCAAAACCAGAGAGGAAGTCTACGAAAACTGCGATATTATTTCTCTGCATGTACCCCTGCTGGACAGCACCAGGCACATGATTGATGCCGAGGCTATTTCCAACATGAAGGACGGCGTGATTCTGATGAATTTCGCCCGGGATGCCCTGGTTGACGACGATGCGCTGGAGGCGGCCTTGAAGTCTGGGAAAATCAAGCGCTATATTACAGATTTCCCCAATGACAGAACCGCCAATATGGCAGGTGTCATTGCCATTCCCCACCTGGGTGCTTCTACGGAAGAATCCGAGGATAATTGCGCCAAGATGGCAGTGCGCCAGGTGATGAACTATCTGGAAAACGGCAATATCATCAATTCCGTGAACTTCCCCAACTGCGATATGGGCATTTGCAACAAGGCAGGAAGAATCCTGATTCTCCACAAGAATGTGCCAAACTCTCTGGGCCAGTTTACCTCCGCAGTGGCAAAGTACAACATCAATATTTCCGACATGGTGAACCGAAGCAAGGGGGCGTACGCCGCCACCATGCTGGATTTGGATTCTCCCACACCGGATAATATTGTGGAGGAACTGAACAAAATTGACGCGGTTTTGCGTGTGCGCGTGATTAAATAAAGAAAAGGAAGCACCTTTGGTGCTTCCTTCTTTTTTATTCCACTTCCACCAGCTGATACTCTCTGCTGCCCATGCCGTGTTGGGCGGCTACTTCAACGGTATGCACGCCGTTTCGGCTTTCAATCCGTTCCAGCAGGTGAGGTTTGCCTGGGTCTGTGCAGGCGTACACCAGGTCCAGACAGGCTTGGTCAATTGCCACGGGGTCTAACGAAACCAAAATACCAATATCTGCAATGCAGGGGTCTTCCGCAACACCGCAGCAGTCGCAGTCCACGCTGATATTTTTCATTACATTGACATAAACCGCATTGTCGCCGAAATGGTTTGCTACAGATGAGGCGGCGTCCGCCATGGCTTCCAGGAAGGAATCCTGGTCCCGTTTCCAGAAGTTATCCTCATTACCTACACCGTGGATATATTTCTTGCCGTAGGATGAGGCAAAGCCGATGGAAAGCTGCTTCAGCGCGCCACCAAAACCGCCCATAGGGTGGCCCTTGAAATGGGACAGCACCAGAATGCTGTCGTAATTTGCCAAATCCTTGCCTACATAGTTTTTCTTGATTTTCAGCCCTTTGGGAATGTCTAACACCATGTCCGGTCCTTCCGCGTCCAGCAAATCCACAGGGAAATGCCGCAACCAGCCGTGGTTTTCCAGGGTTTTTCTGTGGCGCTGGGTGGTGTCCCGCCCGCCCTCATAGGCTGTGTTACACTCCACAACAGTACCGCCCACATGAGAAACGATATTCTTCCAGAATTCCGGCCGCAGGAAATTCTGATTTCCCGGCTCACCGGAATGCACCTTGATTGCCACATTTCCGGGCAGTTCCTTACCCAGCTTTTGATAGAGTTCCAGAACTTTCTCCGGCGTGATGGTGCGGGAAAAATAGACAATGGGTTTCATAGGGCAACTTCCTTTCCAATATGGTTTTGTACTAGTATACATGAATCATGCGATAATTGCAAATGGGAATTACGATTTATTGATAGTATTGCTAAATTGCAGTAGGTTTTAACCATCAAAACAACTGATATGGCAGTCATTTTTGTTGACAAATATGGTATAATGCAAGAAAAAACCAAGGAGTGGAAGCAATGCTGAAAATTAACAAAATCCGCGCGGACCATGTCATTGATTTTGCCGCAGAGGAGCTGAAAAAGTATCTGCGCATGATGATGCCGGAGTGCGATGAAATTGACATTTGCTACGCCCCGGGGGCGAAGGACGGCTTCCGTTTGGGGCTTTTGGAGGATTTCGGTCTGCCCAACGAGGCGGAGGACACATTGCTTGACGATGTTATCCATGTGGACACCCAGCTGGACGGGGGCATTTTGGCCGGCTCGAATGTGCGAAGCGTGCTGTTTGCGGTGTACCGTCTGCTGCGGGAAAATGGCTGTCGCTGGCTGTATCCCGGCGTGGACGGGGAGCATATTCCCGTAAGGGATCTTGCTGCCACCCGGTATCACAAGCTGGCTGACCATCGGTTCCGGGGCCACTGCAACGAGGGCGCGGAGTCCCAGCAGTGCATGCTGGAGACCATTGATTTCTATGCCAAGCAGGAAATCAATATCTATATGCTGGAATTTGATAACCCCTATTACTATTATAATGTCTATTACAGCCACGAGTTTAATGAAGAAAACCGAACTCCCGAGCCCATTCCTTACCAGCAGGCGAAGCAATGGAAGCGGCAGTGCGAGGCAGAAATTGCCAAGCGCGGTCTGATGTATCATGATATGGGGCATGGCTGGACGGCAGATCCCTTTGGCTTTGACTCTACCGAAGGCTGGAAGGTATCCCAGCAGGAGATTGCAGAGGAAAAACGGCAGTATCTTGCCATGATTAACGGCAAGCGGGAATTTTTCCGGGGTGTGCCGCTGAACACCAACCTTTGCATGTCCAATCCGGAGGCCCGGGCCATTATGATTGACAGTGTTGTTAAGTACGCCCAGACCCATAAAAATGTGCACTATCTCCATGTGTGGCTGGCAGATGAGGGTAACAATCATTGCGAATGTGAAGAATGTAAGAAAGCCCGACCCAGTGATTTTTACATGGTACTGCTCAATGAGCTGGACCAGAAGCTGACGGAAGCGGGCCTGGATACGCGCATTGTATTCTGCGCCTATCAGGATACCATATATGCCCCGATTCGGGAGAAAATCCAAAACACCAAGCGGTTCTCGCTTCTGTACGGGGCCATTACCCGTTCTTACGCCACGTCCATATCGGAGGATACTGTGATACCCGAGGCGGAGGAGTATCCCCGGAACAATTGGAAGCTTCCTTACAGGGCCATTCGTACGGCGTGGAATTTTGCGCATCTGCGGCAGTGGCAGAAGATGTGGTCCGGCGATTGCTTGACCTATGAATACCATTTCTGGCGCATTCAGTACCGGGACCCCAGTGGATTATACATTAGCCGCCGTCTGTACGAGGACATACGGGGTTTGAAATTCATGGGGTTGGACGGCATCATCGAGGACGGCTCCCAACGTAGCTTCTTCCCCAACGGCTTTGCGATTTACTTGTATGCCGAAGCGCTGATGAATCGAGACTGCGACTATGAAAAGGTACGTGAGGACTACTTCCGCCACATTTACGGCGATGCGTGGGAGCAGGTGCTGTCCTATCTGCAAAAGGTTTCCGAGATTTTCGACGGAGAATATATGCAGGGATATAAAAGCATTGATGAAAGTGCAAGCAGACATTGGAATCCGGAGTATGTGAAGGTTTTTGCCGGCATTCACGCCGTGGCAGAGGAGGGCAGAGCCATTGCCCGCAGCCACCTGACCATGCCCACCCGTCCCCAGACGGTGTCTATGCGTATGCTTCTTCGCCACGCAGACTATATTGAGCTGTATGCTGCTGCCATGGAGGAAATGGCGAAAGGGGACAAGGCGGCCGCCTTTGAAAAGGAAGAAATCTTCCGCAAGGAATTCGGTAAGTACGAGCTGGAACTGGATCGGTACTTCGACCACGGCCTGGCCTTTGCCAGCATTCGGCAGTTTATTGTGCCTACGGTGTCCTTAATCGGCGGCGCGTAAAGAAATTTGTGTGGTGAAAGCCCCAAAGGCAGTTGCCTTTGGGGCTTTTTATGCGTAAGATGGGACTCGTTTGCATTGCCGTCCGGGAATGGACGGCAACCAAGGTGTTGCCGCCGTCCAGCCGGCGGCAAGCAACAGTCCACTGGACTGTTGCATGAAAATGTTCGAGTCCTTAACCCATTAAATGATTAAAAGGATTACCCCATACGGGATAATCCTTTTAATGGTGCGAGAGATGGGACTCGAACCCACACGGCGGTTGCCACACGCACCTCAAACGTGATTGTCTACCATTCCAACACTCTCGCAAGCACTTTGCATTATAACCTCTGGGGGAATTTTTGTCAACATCTTTTTGCAAATCCCTTGCAACTTTGACAAACCTTTGGTACACTGTATAAAAACGCAGGGAGGTCTGCTTATGACACGGTTTTTTGTTGCTCCGGAGGACTTTCAGCCGGATTTTCTGGTGCTTACAGGGGAGAATGCCCAACACGCCAAGGTGCTGCGGCTGAAATGCGGCGAGGAGGTTCTGGTTTGCGATGGGCAGGGAAGCGAGGCGATGTGCGTTGTCAGCGACATCAGCCCGGACAGAGTGAGCCTTGTTGTACAAAAGAGCAGTCCCTCGGAAGCAGAGGCCCGGGTGCGCGTCAGTGTCTATATGGCCTTTCCCAAGGCGGACAAGCTGGAGCATGTGATTCAAAAGGCCACGGAATTGGGGGCGTGTGAAATTGTGGCCTTTCCCGCGAGCCGTTGCGTTTCCCGTCCCGATGAGAAGAGCCTTTCCAAAAAATTGGAGCGGTGGCAGAAAATTGCTGTTTCTGCGGCGGAGCAATCCGGTCGGGGAAGAATCCCAAAGGTTTTGGTGCTTCCCAGCTACAAAGCCGCATTGGAGCGGGCCGCCCATTGCGACAAAGCGCTGCTGTTTTACGAGAACGAGCAGGCAACCACACTGAAAATGGCGCTGTCAGACGGCGGCTACAAAACCGTCAGCCTGCTCACCGGCCCCGAGGGCGGGCTGGAGGAAGCCGAGGTGGCGCAGGCCAAGGAGGCAGGCTTGCAGGTCTGCACCCTGGGCAAACGCATTCTGCGATGCGAGACAGCGCCCCTTTGCGCCCTGTCTGCAGTGATGTATGATGCAGGGGAATTTTAAATAAAAAAGGGGATGCGGTTGCATCCTCTTTTATTTATGGTATTTGCTTCCTGCTTGAATGGCTTCTGCCCGATAAATTTGCTCCAGCGCCATAATCCGCGCCAAATGGTGCGGGAAGGTCATCATTCCCATGGAAAGCTGAAAATCTGCCATGTTTTTTACAGTATCGCTGATGCCGAAGGAGCTTCCAATTAAAAAGCATACCCCGGATTTCCCCGACAGCTTAACCTGCTTCAGCTTTTCGGCAAATTCCTCGCTGGAAAGGGTTTTCCCCTCGGGAGTAAAGAGGCACAGCCATGCGCCTTTTGGGATTTTTGCCAGTATGGCCTGGGCTTCTTTTTCCAGTCCTGCGGCTATTTCTCCCGGGGAGGGATTCTCCGGAAGCCGAAATTCCGGCAGCTCCAAAAGCTGAAAACTGCAGTAGCCCTTTAACCGTTTGGCGTATTCCTCTGCGGCAGAAAGATAAAATTTTTCCTTTAGCTTGCCCATGGCAATCAAAGTAATTTCAAACATGGAATCCCTCCTTTTTCCGCATTTTAGCATAAAAACGCCAAAAAGGCAACGGTATGATTATTTCCCGTTGGGAGATGCTAATCCGGGAGGTGATTTTATGAAGAAAAAAGACGAACCCTTGAAGATACCTGCATTTCCGCCGCTGGCCATGCCCATCAACCCCCTTGGCCCTGTGATTACAGATCCCCTGGGAAGCTACACCGGCAGACCTGCAGATATCCACGACATCCCCGTGCAGGACGCAGACGATTTATAAGGAAAATGCCCGGCGTAAGCCGGGCATTGCTTATGTATCCTGCTTGTATTTTCTTCGGGTAGCCATTCCGCCGCGAATATGCCGCTGCTGCTTGTTCAGATCCAGCACCCGGCGTACCTGGTTATACAGCCGGCGGTTATACTGTGGCAGCCGTTGCTGTAAATCCTTATGTACCGTGGATTTTGAGATGCCAAAGTGTTGGGCGGCCGCCCGAACTGTGGCGCCGGTTTCAATCATGTACACAGCCAATTCGCAGGCGCGTTCCTCGATGGTGTCTGACATACTCTCCCCTCCGATGCTGTGTGCTACCATGGAAACCTTATGCCGCTCTTTTTCCAAATATACGTCCTTGACAGGGAATAACAAAATAGATAAAATGGAAACAGAAAAAAGTTTACGAATTTTTCATTTGGTTTTTTAGGAAAAGGCTGTATAATGAAGAAAAGGGGGTATGCTGTTTGGAAATCAATAAAAAGACACTGCGGACCATTTTGTGGGGTGCGGCAGGGTGCATTTTCCTGTACTGGCTGCTGCATGAAACAGAGCGGCTGGGAATCTTTTTGAGCGGTTTATGGAAAATTGCATCACCCTTTGTCATTGGCGCTATCTTGGCGTTTATTCTCAACGTCCCCATGCGGAGCATTGAAAAGGGCTTGAAATTTGTGAAAAAGCCCGGTTTGCGCCGGGGACTTGCCATGCTGTTAACCGTTCTTGCCGTGGCGCTGGTATTAACCGGTGTGATTTATCTGCTGATTCCCCAGCTGATTACCACCATCGAGTCTTTAATTGCCACCTTGCCCGGCTTTTTCAACCGGCTATATGAGCAGACCAATGCCTATTTGATGAGCAATCCCGAGTTGATGGAATGGCTTTCGGAGAATACGGATTTTGCCAGCATCAACTGGCCGGATTTGATCCAGAAGGCTGTGGGCTGGGTGAGCAACAGCCTGTCCTCCATTGTGGATACCGCCATTACCACGGTAATTAATCTGGGAACCGGAGTGTTCAACGGCATTTTGAGCTTGGTGTTTGCCTTTTACTGTCTGGGACGCAAGGAGATTCTGGCCCGGCAGTTCCGGAGAGTGGCCTATGCCTTCTTGCCGGAACATACTGCGGATTTCCTTGTCCGCGTGATGCGCATGAGCAATCTCACCTTCTCCAACTTCATTTCCGGACAGTGTTTGGAAGCGTTGATTCTGGGGGCGATGTTTGCGGTATGTATGCCCATCTTCAAAATGCCCTATGTGCCGTTGGTGAGCGCGGTGATTACCGTAACGGCATTGGTGCCGATTGTGGGCGCATTTGCAGGCTGTGTGATTGGCGCGTTCTTTATCCTGGTGCAGAACCCCATGATGGCGCTGTGGTTTATTGTATTGTTCCTGGTGCTTCAGCAAATCGAGGGCAATCTGATTTATCCCAAGGTGGTGGGCACTTCCATTGGTCTGCCGGGCATGTGGGTGCTGGTTGCCATTGCCTTTGGCGGCGATTTGATGGGTGTAGCCGGTATGCTTCTGATGATTCCTCTGGTGTCCGTGCTGTACGCCCTGCTTCGGGAGTTTACCGCGAAGCGTCTTGCAAAGCGGGGAATTGCGAAACGGAAGCTGCAGGATCAGCCAATGGTTCTGCGTTCCGGATTTAAACAACAGCGGATCAACAACCGGGAGCTGAAGCGGAAGCTGAACAAGCTGCGGAAGAAGGCGGCTGCGGATGCGGAAGAATCCCAGAAGCCGGAAGAAGAAAACAAGGAAGAAAGCTGAAAATAAGCCCTCCGGATATGTCCGGAGGGCTTTTGTTATATTCTTATATATTCCCAGTTGGAAAATTCCAGCCGGTCGCCCACATCGATGCCGGGGGGAAGCAGAGCGATGGCCACCTCGGAAACCAGGCCCGTATCGTCATACTTGACATAGCCGTAGTCCCCGCGAATGTCAGTTACGGTGCAAAGCATAATAACTCCTTTGAGAAACCCGCCCCTGGTACCAGGGGCGGTTGTATTTTGGTTGTCAGGAATTAGTCCTTATACATTTCAACCAGCTTCTTCAGATGCTCCCAACGCTCCTTGGCAGCGGCCTCGTTTCTTGCGAACAGGTCAGCAGCGCGGTCGGGGAACTCGCGGGTCAGACGGCTGTAACGGGCTTCGTTCATCAGGAACTCCTGATAGCCTTCCTTGGGATCCTTGCTGTCCAGCTGGAACTTGCCGGTTTCCTTGGAAGGATCGAAGCGGAACAGATTCCAGTAGCCGCAGTCAACAGCCTTCTTCATCTCGGCCTGGCAGTTGGTCATGCCGCCCTTGATGGAGTGCATCTCACAGGGGGCGTAGCCAATGATCAGGGAGGGGCCGTTGTAGGCTTCTGCCTCGCAGATGGCCTTAATGGTCTGGGCCTGGTTGGCGCCCATGGCGATCTGAGCAACGTATACATAGCCGTAGCTCATAGCGATTTCGGCCAGGGACTTCTTCTTGGTTTCCTTACCGGAAGCTGCAAACTGGGCAACCTGGCCGATGTTGGAAGCCTTGGAAGCCTGTCCGCCGGTGTTGGAGTAAACCTCGGTATCGAACACGAAGATGTTCACGTCCTTATTGGAGGCCAGCACGTGGTCCACGCCGCCGAAGCCGATGTCGTATGCCCAGCCGTCGCCACCGAAGATCCACACGGACTTCTTGCTGAGGTATTCCTTCTTGTCCAGGATTTCCTTTACGGTATCGCAGCAGACCTTGGCTTCCAGATTAGCAATCAGAGCCTTGGTAGCTTCCTTGTTGGCTTCACCGTCGTTGTAGGTATCCAGCCAAGCCTGGCAGGCGGCCTTACGGTCCTCACAGCAGGTATCTTCCATAACGGCCTTGACCTTGTTGGCCAGGGATTCACGAATCACAGCCTGTGCAGTGTACATACCCAGACCATGCTCGGCGTTGTCCTCAAACAGGGAGTTTGCCCATGCAGGACCGTGGCCGTCAGCATTGACGGTGTAAGGCGCGGTAGCGGCAGGACCACCCCAGATGGAGCTACAGCCGGTAGCGTTGGAGATGTACATACGGTCGCCGAACAGCTGGGTTACCAGACGGGCGTAGGAGGTTTCTGCACAGCCGGCGCAGGAGCCGGAGAACTCCAGCAGGGGCTTGCGGAACTGGCTGCCCTTAACCGTGTTGTCTTCCATATCAGGCTTCTGGGCGACCTTGGAGACCATGTAGCTCCAAACATCCTGCTCGGGAAGCTCTTGCTCCTGGGGAACCATGGTGATGGCCTTGGTGGGGCAGGCGCCGACACAGACGCCGCAGCCCATGCAGTCCAGAGGAGAAACAGCCATGGTGTACTTGTAAACGCCCTTGCCCTTGCCGGCCTTTACATCTACCAGACGTGCGTTTGCGGGAGCGGCAGCGGCCTCAGCCTCTGTCAGCGCATAGGGACGAATGGTAGCGTGGGGACAGACATAAGCTCAGTTGTTACACTGGATACACTTGGTTTCGTCCCAGTGGGGAACGGTAACGGCAACGCCGCGCTTCTCGTAAGCGGAAGCACCCAGGGGGAACTGGCCGTCGGCCATGCCGTCGAATGCGGAAACAGGCAGGCTGTAGCCGTCCATCTTGCCCACGGGGTTCAAAATGGTCTTAACCACTTTCACAGTGTCAGCATTGCCTTCCAGATTCAGCTCTGCGGGAGCAGCCTCTGCGGTAGCCCATGCGGCAGGTACATCCACCTTGGTGTAGGCGGTAGCGCCGGCATCGATGGCCTTCCAGTTGCATTCCACAACGTCCATGCCCTTCTTGGCGTAGGTCTTCTCAGCGGCATCCTTCATGTACTTGATAGCCTCATCGGCGGGCATGACCTTTGCCAGAGAGAAGAAAGCAGACTGCAGAATGGTGTTGGTGCGCTTGCCCATGCCCACCTGAATGGCCAGGTCAATGGCGTTAATCAGGTACAGCTGAATGTTGTTTTCTGCAATGTAGCGCTTGGAAGCGGCATCCAGGTGATGCTCCAGCTCTTCCAAAGACCACTGGCAGTTGATGAGGAATACACCGCCGGGCTTCACGTCCTGAACAATCTTGAAGCCCTTGGTGATGTAGGAGGGATTGTGGCAAGCCACGAAGTCAGCCTTGTTGATGTAGTAGGGGGACTTGATGGCCTTGTCGCCGAAGCGCAGGTGGGAAACGGTAACGCCGCCGGTCTTCTTGGAGTCGTACTGGAAGTAAGCCTGTACGTACTTGCCGGTGTGGTCGCCGATGATCTTAATGGAGTTTTTGTTAGCGCCGACAGTGCCGTCGCCGCCCAGACCCCAGAACTTGCACTCGATGGTGCCTTCTGCGGCGGTGTTGGGGGAGACCTTTTCAGGCAGGGACAGATTTGTAACGTCGTCCACAATACCCAGGGTGAACTCGTGCTTGGGCTCGGCCTTTGCCAGCTCTTCGTAAACAGCGAACACGGAAGCAGGGTGGGTATCCTTGGAACCCAGGCCGTAACGGCCGCCGATCACAGTGATGTCGTTCTTGCCGGCCTTAGCCAGAGTCATAACCACGTCCTGGTACAGGGGCTCGCCTTGAGAACCGGGCTCCTTGGTGCGGTCCAGAACAGCAATCTTCTTAACAGTGGCGGGAATGGCGGCCAGCAGATGCTGGGCGCTCCAGGGACGGAACAGGCGAACCTTTACCAGACCGACCTTTTCGCCGTGGGCGTTGAGGTAATCGATGACTTCTTCAGCAACGTCGCAGAAGGAGCCCATGCAGACGATGATTCGGTCAGCATCGGCTGCGCCGTAGTAGTTAAACAGCTTGTAATCGGTGCCCAGCTTTTCGTTGACCTTGTTCATGTACTTCTCCACAACTGCGGGCAGAGCGGTGTAGAACTTGTTGCAGGCTTCGCGGTGCTGGAAGAAGATGTCATCGTTTTCGTGAGAGCCGCGCATTGCGGGGCGCTCGGGGTTCAAAGAGTGCTTGCGGAACTCAGCCACAGCCTCCATGTTGGTCATTTCCTTCAAATCCTCGTAGTCCCAAATGGCGACCTTCTGGATTTCGTGGGATGTACGGAAACCGTCGAAGAAGTTGATGAAGGGAACACGTCCTTCAATAGCAGCCAGGTGGGCAACAGCGCCCAGGTCCATAACTTCCTGCACGTTGGTTTCGGCCAGCATGGCAAAGCCGGTCTGACGGCAGGCGTACACGTCGGAGTGATCGCCGAAGATGTTCAGGGCCTGAGTAGCCACAGTACGGGCAGATACGTGGAACACGCTGGGCAGCAGCTCGCCGGCGATTTTGTACATATTGGGAATCATCAGCAGCAGGCCCTGGGAAGCAGTGTAGGTGGTGGTGAGAGCGCCGGCGGCCAAAGAGCCGTGAACAGTACCGGCAGCGCCGGCCTCGGACTGCATTTCCACAACCTTGACAGTGTCGCCAAAGATGTTCTTCCGGCCGGCAGCAGACCACTGGTCTACATTGTCAGCCATAGGGCTGGAAGGGGTAATGGGGTAGATGCCGGCTACCTCCGTAAAGGCGTAGCTGACATGGGCGGCAGCGGTATTGCCATCCATTGTTTTGAATTTTCTTGCCAAAATAGAATACCTCCTATAAGTTTTCAAAATCATACCCCAATATCATACCACTTTCTTTTCGATTTGTAAAGTCGTATTCCCACCACTTTCGAGGAAAAAAGTGCATAAAAAGCCGCAATTTTTTGGGGAAAAACATGGTCAGAAAAAATGATTGAGTTTTCTATGGGAATGGAGTATGATGTTAGAAAGACAGAGAAAGAGGGGAAAGCTATGATTTGCAGTGTTAATACATTGGGAATTACCGGGATTCGGGGTAGCAGTGTTGTGGCAGAGTGCTATGTTTCCAACGGCCTGCCGGGGTTTGATATTGTAGGACTCCCGGATGCGGCTGTGAAAGAGGCAAGAGAACGGGTTCGCGCCGCCGCCAAAAATTCCGGACTGACCTTCCCCACCAGCCGCATTACCGTAAACCTTGCCCCTGCCAATTTGAAAAAGGCAGGCACGCATTACGATTTGCCGATTTTGATTAGTATTCTCTCCGCCACCGGAGGTGTCCGCCGGCCCAAGTCTACCAGTGCGTTTCTGGGGGAGGTAAGCCTGGACGGTCAGATTCGTGGTGTTGCCGGTGTGCTTCCCATGGCGATGGCAGCAAAGAAGGCAGGAATACAGGCGCTGTTTGTCCCGGAAGAAAATGCGGCAGAGGCTACTTTGGCTCGTGGACCTGCTGTGTACGGAATCCGCAATGTAAAACAGCTGGTGGCGGGCTTGAATGGGGAAGAGGACTTGCAGGAAGCCCCTCTTTGGACGCCCCGGGAACAGGAATCCGTCCAGCTGGATTTTAAGGACGTGCTGGGACAGGAAAATGTAAAGCGCGCCCTGGAGGTTGCGGCGGCGGGAAGCCACAATGTTTTGCTCATTGGACCTCCCGGTTCCGGTAAGAGTATGCTCTCCAAGCGGCTTCCGTCCATTCTGCCCAGAATGAGTTGGGAGGAATCTTTGGAGGTAAGCCAGATTTATTCCGTTATGGGAATGCTGACGGCGAAAGAGCCGCTGGTAACCCGGCGCCCCTTCCGGAGTCCCCACCATACTGTTTCCAATGCCGGTCTTGCCGGCGGCGGCACCAATCCCAAGCCGGGAGAAATCTCCATGGCCCACAAGGGCGTTCTGTTTTTGGACGAGCTTCCCGAGTTTCGGAAGGACACCCTGGATTTGATGCGCCAGCCTCTGGAGGATGCCTGCGTTACCATATCCCGGGTATCCGGCGCGGTAACGTATCCGGCTGAATTTATGCTGGTTTGCGCCATGAATCCCTGCAAGTGCGGCTGGTACGGAGATGCCTCCGGTCGGTGTACCTGCTCGGAAATGTCCGTGATGAACTACCGCAGTCGTATTTCCGGTCCAATGCTGGATAGAATCGATATTGTGGTAGAGGTTCCGGCAGTGGAATTTGAGGACTTGCGTAACCGTGGGGAGGCAGAGCCTTCCTCCGCAATCAAGGCGCGGGTGGATGCGGCCCGGGAGCGCCAGCAAAAGCGCTTTGGAGACGACGGAAATATGTGCAATGCCCGCATGGGCCCGGATGAACTGCGCACCCACTGTAATCTGGACGAGGCCTGCGCCGATTTGATGAAGCAGGCCTTTGATGCCTTGGGACTGACCGCCAGAAGCTATGACCGGATTCTGAAGGTAGCGAGAACCATCGCAGATTTGGACGGAAGTACAGATATTGCGCCAAAACACATTGCCGAGGCGATTCAGTACCGCACCGTCAATCTGGGCAATCAATAAGAATTAGAGGATAAGATTATGAAAGAAATCTTTTTGTTGAAATTGGGGGAAATTGTCCTGAAAGGGGCAAACAAACGTCAGTTTGAAAGCCGACTGCGGCAGAACGTCCGCCGGCGTATGAAGTATTACGGCAATTTCGATGTGTATATTCTGCAGTCTACGGTGTATGTAGAGCCTATGGATGAAATGGCGGATGTAGAGGGCGCGTGGGAGGCCTGCCACAGCATATTCGGCGTGGTAAGTCTGTGCCGCTGCCGTCCCTGTGAGAAGAATCTGGACGCCATCTTTGACGCCGTGGAGAATTATCTGGGAGAGGAACTGGACTGCGCAAAATCCTTCAAGGTGGAGTCCAAGCGTTCGGATAAGGCCTTCCCCATGACCTCCATTCAAATTTCCCAGGAAATCGGCGGCCGTCTGGCAGAGGCGCACCCTCAGGTGGAGGTAGATGTCCATCGCCCGGAATATACGGTGTATGTAGAGGTGCGGGATTTGGCAGCCTATGTCCACGGACCGGCAAAGCCCGGCGCGGGTGGCCTGCCCACCGGTGTGGGCGGCAGAGCCATGTGTCTGCTTTCCGGCGGTATCGACTCTCCCGTGGCGGCGTATATGATTGCAAAGCGGGGCGTGGAGATTGAGTGTGTCCATTTCTTCTCCTATCCCTATACCTCCCAGCTTGCCAAGGACAAGGTCATCGAGCTTGCCCGTTTGGTAACCAAATACAGCGGCAGAATGACAGTGAACATCGTGTCCTTTACAGAGATTCAGGAAGCCATTCGGGACAACTGCCCCGAGGAGTTCTTTACCCTGATCATGCGCCGGTTTATGATGGAAATTTCTCAGCGCATTGCCAAGCACGACGGCTGTGGCGCGCTGATTACCGGAGAAAATCTGGGGCAGGTTGCCTCCCAAACCATGGAAGCCATGGCGGTTACCGGCGCGGTGGTGGACATTCCCATTTTTATGCCTCTTGTGGGCATGGATAAAGAGGAGATTGTAACCATTGCACGGAAAATCGGCACCCTGGATACCTCTATCTTGCCCTATGAGGATTGCTGTACCGTGTTTACGCCCCGACACCCCAAAACCAAGCCTACTCTTGGGCAACTGCTTCATGCGGAGGAGAAACTGGATAGACACGCGCTGATAGAGCGGGCGATGGAAAGCATTGAGCGGATTAAGGTGGCATACCATGACGAATCCGGCAAGTAAAGTGCTTTCTGCGCTGAAGGGAAGAACCCTTGCCACGGCGGAAAGCTGCACCGGTGGGGGCATCGGCGCAGCGCTGACGGCAGTTCCCGGGGCGTCCAGCGTATATAAAGGCGGTGTAATCAGCTATTGCAATGAAATCAAGCATACACTGTTGGGCGTGGATATGCAGCTGTTAGATACTGTTGGCGCGGTTTCCGCTCCAGTGGCAGAGGCTATGGCCCAGGGGGCCCGCAGGGCGTTGGGTACGGATCTTGCCGTTTCCTCCACCGGTCTGCTGGGGCCAGGGGGCGATGATTTCGGGAATGCCGTGGGTACGGTGTTTTTGGGGATTGCCTGGAAAACAGGCAGTCTTGCCCGGGAGTACCGTTTTTCCGGCAACAGGGAGCAGATACGGCAGCAGGCGGTTGAAGCGGCGTTGAAGCTTCTTTCAGAGCATATATAAAAACTCCGGAAGCAAAGGCTTCCGGAGTTTCTTTATGTCCGTTAGGGTTTGTAATTAACGATGATTCCATGGTCTTTCAGGCTTTCCCCGTCGGTAACCTTTTTACTGCTGAACACACTGACAGAAATCAGCTTGGGGCAGGTATTCAGCGCCTTCACAGAGGTGATATTATTGTAGTCCATGATGATTTCATTCAGGTTGCGGTAGCCTGCCAGGGAGGAAAGGGAGGAGATCTTATTATACGAGCCGTCAATGGTAATCAGCCCACAGCTTTCCGGCCATTTGGGCAAAGCGGAAACCTGATTGTGGGAGAAGTTCACATACTGTAGGGAAGTGATGCCTGCCAAAGTGGAGATATCCGTCAAGGCATTGTTGGAAATATCCAGCTCGGTCAGAGCGCTGCAGGCGCTGACAGCAGAAATGTCCGTTACGGCGCAGTAAGAGGCGTTCAGCTTGGTAAGTCCGGTCATTGCCTCACAGCCGGTCAGAGCGGAGAGGGTTTTGT
Source organism: Faecousia sp. (assembly GCA_045656245.1). GTDB lineage: Bacteria > Bacillota > Clostridia > Oscillospirales > Oscillospiraceae > Faecousia. The sequence goes on along the minus strand of JAZOQT010000028.1, from coordinate 9,485 downwards.
TGTAGCTGATGTTCAGCTCCTTCAGGGCGGTGCAGGCCCCCAGGGGCACAACGGAGGAAAGAGAGTTGTTGGAAACGTTTAGATATTCCAAATTCACAAGAGAGCTGATGGCGCTCAAATTCTCAAGAGCGTTGTGGTTTAGGTCCAGGTGATTCAGACCGGTCATGAAGGACAGGGCAGTCAAGTCCCGAATGCCGTTATTGCCGCTTAAATCCAGATAGGTAAGCTTTTTGGCGTTGCTTAAATTGGTGATATTGGAAAGATTACACCGGGAAATGGTCAGCTTTTCCAGCTTGGGCGCAGAGGCGATGGCCAGCAAATCCCGGGCGGAAATCAGGCTATCCCGAATGGTCAGCTCCTTCAGCTCCTCCAAATTGGCGATGGCATCCCAGCCGGATACGGTGCTGTTTGCGATTTCCAGCTTCTGCAGAGAGGTCAAATATGCCAAATCGCTTCCAGACTGGACAGTTTCCGGTATTTTCAGTTGGGTAATGTTCCACAAATCGCTGGTATACAGGGTGCTGTCTTTCCCAATTCCCAACTGCTCCCGCAACAGGGTTTCCAGAGAAGAATCTGTGAGAGTAACCGGCTCAATGACACCCTTAACCGTGTAGCCAAAGACGGCCAGAGGACTTACCAGACCGTTTTCTCCTACACACAGAGCCCGAATGGTGTTTTCACCCCCGTGTAGGGTGATTTCACCGCTGTGAGGGGCGTTGGCAGTGGAGGGATAGCCGGAGTCTACCGTTACATACAGTGTACCCGTCTGACATTCCACGGTAACAGGAACGTATTGGCTGTAAAAGCCGGGGGCAGGGTTGACGGTGGGCGCGGTGGGGCGCAAGGCCTCCAGCTGGGCTTTGATTTCCGGGTTGGTAATGTTGTCCAGCATGGCTACGGCATCCTTCAGCTTGTCCTGCTGTACATAGGTTTTGCTCAAGGCTATGTAGAGGTTTGCAGAGCCGCTGTCGGCAATGGCTTTGGACAAGGTGCGCTCTGCCTTGGTATAGTCGCCGATGGAAATGAATTGCTCTGCCAGCTCAATGGCTACATTTTCGTCGGCGCCGGAGAGGTTGTAGGCCCGGTCATACAGCCACACAGCCAAAGACTGCTTGCCCTGGCGTTCAAAGAACCGCGCCTGTTTTACCAGCATATCCCGGGCAAAATCCCGGTCATATACAAAAAGATACCACACAGCGCTGACAATAATCAGCACGGCCAAAAGAACCGGCAGTATCCGTTTCAAATTCTGTTTCATAGTTGCACTCCAATCGTTACAATCTGCAATAAATTATACTTCCCCGCAGGGCTTCTGTCAAGGACGGGGATAAAAATGGGAGGGTCTGCGACAGCCTGTGGCAAAATGCACCTAACCGCTGCTGATAATATAGTCAGCAGGGGGGATAACCATGGAAACGGTGTGGAAACAGATTTTGGTAGCTTTGCTGATGGGGGTGCTGCTGCCCCGGGCAATGCTGTTTTTGACGCCTGACAAGATGCAGGCGCTTCCTGGGGAAACTGTGGAGCAAACACAAGCCCAGGAAAGCACCCAGCCGCCCCAAGAGCAGGCGCATCTGATTTCTGTGTGCATGGATTCGGGGCAGATAGTGTCCATGGAGCTGGAAAGCTATGTATATGGGGTGGTACTGGCAGAGATGCCGGCCTATTTTGGGGAAGATGCTCTGAAGGCCCAGGCGGTGGTGGCGCGCACCTACGCCCTGCGCCGTCTTACCCTGGGGGACAGGCACACCGGCGGAGCGGTCTGTACCGATTCCGGATGCTGCCAGGCCTACATTTCGGAAAACGCCTATCTGCAGACTCAAGGAGGGGTGAAGGATGCGCAAAAGGTCCGGTCAGCCGTAGAAGCAACTGCCGGTCAGGTGCTTACATACCAAGGAAAATTGGCGGAAAGCACCTATTTTTCCTGCTCCGGGGGACGGACAGAGGATGCCCAGGCGGTGTGGGGCGGCGCGGTTTCCTATTTGCAGGCGGTGGACAGCCCGGGAGAGGAAAGCGCCAAATACCATACGGTAACGAAATTCTTTACCCGGGAGGCGTTTGCCCAGGCCCTGGGCAAAACACCGAGTGGTAGCTGTAAAAGCTGGCTGGGGGCAGTGTCCTATACCAATGGCGGCGGTGTGGAGCAGATGTATCTGTTTGGCACAGCCTACACCGGAAAGCAACTGCAAAAGCTGTTAAAACTGAATTCCATAGCCTTTACCATGGAGGCGAAATCAGATGGAATTGAGATCACCACCCACGGCAAAGGCCACCGGGTTGGTATGAGTCAGTACGGGGCAGATGCCATGGCATCGGGAGGAAGCGTGTATACGGAGATTCTTTCCCACTATTATCCGGGAACAAGAATTGACAAATACAGCCCGGTGGGATAAAATGGGGAAAAGATAACAAAAAAGGGGGGCTTACCGTGCCTATCCGCATACCCAATGACCTGCCGGCGGTAGAAACGCTGCAGCAGGAGAATATATTTGTTATGCCCCAGGACCGGGCTATCCGCCAGGATATCCGCCCCCTGGAAATCGTGCTTTTGAATCTGATGCCCACCAAAATTACCACGGAAACTCAGCTGTCCCGGCTTCTGGGAAACACGCCCCTACAGGTGAATTTGGAGCTGATGCACACCACCTCCCATCAGGCGAAGAATGTATCCCAGGAGCATTTGCTGTCCTTTTACAAGAGCTTCGACGAAATTAAGCATAGGAAATTTGACGGCATGGTGATTACCGGCGCGCCGGTGGAAAATATGCCCTTTGAGCAGGTGGACTACTGGCAGGAGCTTTGCCAGATCATGGAGTGGAGCAAAACCAATGTTCACAGCACCTTTCACATATGCTGGGGCGCTCAGGCGGGACTTTACTACCACTACAATATCCAGAAAAGGCCGTTGCCGGAGAAGCTGTTCGGCGTGTATCGCCATAAGGCCGACTACAAACGCGCAATTTTGTTGCGGGGCTTTGACGATACCTTCTGGGTACCCCATTCCCGGCATACCACGGTGGACAGGCAGGACATTGAGGCTGTTCCGGAGCTGAAGATTTTGGCGTCCTCGGAAGAATGCGGTGTTTATGCGGTGATGAATAAGGGTGGGCGGCAGATCTTCGTTACCGGCCACTCGGAATATGATCCACTGACACTGGAAACGGAATATCAGCGCGACAAGAAGCTGGGTCTGCCCATTTCCGTTCCTAAAAACTATTATCCCAACGACGACGATACCCAAGAACCCATTGTGCGTTGGCGGGGACACGGCAATCTGCTGTTTTCCAACTGGCTGAACTACTTTGTGTACCAGACCACGCCTTACGACATTATGACCATCGGTCAGGAGAAATAAAAAAGAATCTGCACTGCGGTGCAGATTCTTTTTTTATAGCGGAGGGATTATCCTTTTTTCATTTGTTTAAGGAACAGCGCCACAGCAAAAAGCACAGCCACTGCGGCGTAGCCCGTTACTGGCAAAATGTGGGGCAGAATTTCTTCGAAGCTTCCTGCGACAACCGTCTGCTGTAGCTGTACACCATGGTAGAAGGGTAGGGCATTGGCGATTTTTTGAAATGCGCCGCCTACCAGTTCCAAATCAAACCAAATGCCCGAAAGCCAGGCGGTGAGATTTGTAAGCAGCGCACCGCAGATTCCACCAGCCTGTTTTTGGCTCAGAATACTGCCGAAGAGCAGGCCAAGGGCAATAAAAAACAGTGCTGCGGGAATGACAGTCAGCAAAGACAGGAGAAGGTTTCCGGTGAGCTTCAAGCCGAAAATCATACCCATGAGATAACAAAACACACTTTGCGCTACCGCTATGGGAATCAGGGGCAGGGTATAACCGAGAATAAAGTCTGCTGCTTTCATGGGTGTGGCATAGAGCCTGGTAAGAAAGGCACATTCCCTGTCCTTTGCGATGATGCTTGCAGAAAACAGCGTCATAAAAGAAAGGCCGAAAACGGTCATACCTGGGGCAAGCCTGTCAATCTCAAAGAGGCTGACGGGGATATTGGCCTGGATTGCGCTGAGCAGTAGAATCAGAATCCCGGGAAAGCCAAGTCCGAACAAAAGCGTTAACGGGTCCCGGAGGATTTCCTTCATGGTCCGTTTTGCAAAGGCTAGCATTCTCATACATCTGCCTCCTTTACCAGCGCCACAAAGGCATCTTCAAACCGTTCTTTCCCGGCGCTTTCCTTGAGAGACTGGGCTGTGCCCAGGGCAATCAAGCTGCCGTTTTTCATAATGCCGATGCGGTCAGAAAGGATTTCTGCTTCCTCCATGTAGTGGGTTGTGAGAATGATGGTGATGTTTCCTTTCAGCGAGCGAATGGTATCCCACAGCTCGCTGCGGGCAATCACGTCCAGCCCCAGGGTGGGCTCATCAAGAAACAGGATTTTCGGCTCGCAGATAAGTGCCATGGCAATGCTGAGCCGCCGCTGCCACCCGCCGGACAGCTTGCCGGCGTTCTTGTCCAGAATGTCCTGCAGATTAAATTTTTCTGTCAGTTGGGTGATTTTTCTTTGGGTTTTATCTTTGTCAAACCCCTGGACGCCGCACATCAGCTCCAGATTCTCTTTTACGGATAACCCCATGGCCACCGCGGTTTCCTGGGGTGAAATGCTGATAAGCGATTTTACGGCTGCGGTGTCAGAGAGAATGCTGTTTCCCAGCAAGAAGGCATCACCCTCTGTGGGCTTTACCAGACATGACAGCATTTTGATGGTGGTTGTCTTTCCTGCGCCGTTGACGCCCAGAAGGGAGAATAATTCACCCTGTTTGATATTAAGAGACAGAGCATTGACCGCAACGGTATCCTTGTATTTTTTTGTTAAGGCTTTGATTTCAATGGCATTCATGTTTCTTCCTCATCTGTGCGGAATACCGCATGGGTAAACATCTTAAACATATCTTTTGGCGGCAAGGCAAGCCCTCTTGCTTCGTCTCCCAGCATGATCAAAGTATCGCCGGGTCTAATTTGAAACAGCTCTCGGGCCTGCTTGGGAATCACAATTTGCCCCTTTTCTCCTACGGTTACGGTCCAGGCATATTTTCCTTTCGGGTTGGCCATGGGAATTCCTCCTTGTATAAAAAAGTATGATTTGTATAACAAATCATACCAAACCAACCGCTCGCTTGTCAATAGCAAAAGGGAAATGATATACCGTTTTGCTCTGTGCCACGGCAGGGAGGGGTAGTATTGACACAGAGCGGCTTTGGGTGCTATAATCCACCCGTTACAAGATAGGACAGATTATGGAGGAAGGTTTTATGAGAATTGCAGTAACCTATCAGGACGGAGATATTTTCCAGCATTTCGGACACACGGCGCAGTTTTGCTTCTACGATGTGGAAAACGGCGTTGTGGTGAAGAAAACTGTGGTAGATACCAACGGAAGCGGCCACGGCGCACTGGCAGGCTTTTTGATGGACAATCAGGTAAGCGCCCTGATTTGCGGAGGTATTGGCGGCGGTGCGCAAATGGCGCTGGCGCAGGTGGGCATTCGGCTCTACGGCGGTGTCAGCGGCGATGCAGATGAAGCTGTGGAGGCTCTGCTTTCCAACCAGCTGGACTACAATCCCAATGTGCGGTGCAGTCATCACGGCCACAGCGGTGAGCATACCTGCGCAACCCATGGCTGCGGCAGCCACGGTTGCGGCAATCACTGATTTGCATAACGAAAATCCGGAGCTTCCCAAAAGGGATGCTCCGGATTGTTTTTATACATTAAAGAGGAAATTGACGATGTCTCCGTCCTTCATTACGTATTCCTTGCCCTCGCTGCGTACAAGACCCTTTGCCTTGGCGTTGGCCATGGTGCCGCAGGCTTTCATATCCTCAAAGGCAATCACCTCTGCCCGAATGAAGCCCCGTTCAAAATCCGTGTGAATTTTGCCGGCGGCCTGGGGGGCTTTTGTGCCTTTTTTAATGGTCCACGCACGGCACTCGTCGCTGCCGGCGGTAAGGAAGGAAATTAGCCCCAGCAGGGAATAGCTGGACTGAATCAGTCTGTCCAGACCGGACTGGGCAACCCCCAGCTCCTCCATAAACATGGCCTTTTCTTCCTCGTCGTCCAGCTCGGCAATGTCGGCTTCCAGCTTGGCGCAGATGGGAAGCAGCTGACTGCCCTCGGCATCGGCAAGGGCTTTGACTGCCATGTAGTGGCGGGTTTCCTCCGGAGTGTTGATTTCGTTCTCCGCCAGATTTGCCACATAAATGGTCTTTTTCAGTGTCAACAGGTCAGATGTGGCAATCAGTGCCAGGTCCTCGGCATCGTCTGTAAAGGTTCTTGCCAGCTTGCCTTCATTCAGGTGGGCCAGCAGGGAAGTGAACAGGTCAACCTCCCGGGCGTACTTCTTGTCGCCGCCCTTCATGGCCTTTTGGGCTTTGTCAATCCGCCGCTCCACCATCTCAATGTCCGCCATTACCAGCTCCAGGTTGATAATGTCGATATCCCGCAGGGGATCGGTGCTGCCCTCCACATGGGTAACATTGGAATCTTCAAAGCAGCGTACCACATGGACGATGGCATCGGTGGTGCGAATGTTGCTTAAAAACTTATTGCCCAGGCCTTCGCCCTTGCTTGCGCCCTTGACAAGGCCGGCAATATCTACAAACTCAATCACAGCAGGGGTGGTTTTCTTGGGCTTGTGAAAGTCAGACAGCCAGGACAGGCGGCTGTCCGGCACGCTGACCACGCCTACATTGGGGTCAATGGTGCAAAAGGCGTAGTTATCCGCCGGCACACCGGCATTGGTAATGGCATTGAAGAGGGTGGACTTGCCCACGTTGGGAAGCCCAACGATACCTAATTTCATATATACTGATTCTCCTTTGCGCGTCAGTTCGATATTTTTTGTATTATAGCACACAGTTTTGCTTTCCACAAGGTTTTCTTGCAAAAACGTGATAATGAAACGGAAAAATCAGTAAATTAGGTTTTTGAGAGAAGTTTTGGCGGTTTTACTTGATTTTCAAGGACCGATAGGTTATAATCTCTAAGGTGTATATTGAGGAAGTGTGCCATGGCTACCGCATAATGCAAATTGTTGGAAGATGGAGTTGTGGCGATTGGGCTTTATAAGCAGATTATAGATGGCTATGTTGAATGACTACATAGACGTGGAGTGAAGATATGAGAACGTTTCATTTATTCTTGAAGAGGACCTTTGACATTTTGGTCAGCGCGGCATTCCTTGTGTTTATGACAGTGATTCCTGTGTTGATTGTTGTACCTGTGGTAATCAAACTGACGTAAAAAGGGCCTGTGCTTTTTAAGCAAACCCGGATTGGGAAAAACGGGAAACCCTTTGTTATGTATAAATTCAGAACAATGAATGTAGAACAGTATGATGAAAACGGCAATGAAATCATGTCTGAAAATCGCATAACAAAGATTGGCAAAATTCTGAGGAAAACCAGTCTTGATGAGTTGCCCCAGCTGATCAATGTATTAAACGGAACAATGAGCATTATCGGGCCCCGCCCCATGCTGGATTATCAGGCACCGCGGTGTATTGGTGAGGAGAATCTTCGCTTTGAAATGAGACCGGGTCTTACAGGCTTGGCCCAGGTCAAGGGTCGCAACAACATACAGTGGGAAGAACGTATCCAATATGACATTGCATATGTCAAGACATTTACATTCTGGCTGGATATTGAAATCCTGTTTAAGACCGTTTTGCTGGTGTTCAAAAAGCAGGGGACAGAAGTAAAACCGGAATACCGGGGCGTAAGCCGTTTTTCTAAGTATTATGTACCGGAGGAGAATAAGGAGTACGCATCTTCCGGTGAAACGAACAGATAACCTACAGAAACATACAAATAAGGAGACTACATATGAAAGCATTGGTCTTGGCGGGGGGATTTGCCCAAATCGAATTAATTCGGCAATTGAAAGAGCGGAACATTACGACTGTTTTGGCAGATGGGAGCGCAAATGCGCTGGCAAGACCGTACGCTGACCTGTTTTACCAGATTCCCCTGTTTGATGTGGAGGCTGTAAAAGAAGTCGCGGTGAAAGAGAATGTCGATTTTGTTATTACATGCTGCGCAGACCAGGTGCTTTTGATCGTGGCGCAGGTGTCAGAGTTGTTAGGACTTCCGTGTTATATTTCTTACCAGACTGCAGTAAATGTTTCGGACAAAAAATACATGAAGCAGATTTTCTGGGAGAATGATATTCCGACCTCGCGCTATTATGAGCTGTCCGAACTGGACTGGGAGAAGATCCATACATTGCGCTATCCTCTCGTGGTGAAGCCTACAGATGCATATAGCTCCAGGGGGGTGAGAAAAGCAAACGACGATACGGCTGTTGAGGCATATTTTGCAGAGGCAAAGGAAATCAGCTGTACTGGAACGGTAATTGTGGAAGAGTTCTGCGCCGGTGAAGAAATTAGCGTTGACGTCTATGTGGAAAACGGAAAAGCACATATTCTCTGCGTTTCCAACAGCGAAAAAATTAAGGATGATGACCGGTTTGTTATATTCCGCGGCAGATATCCTGTAAATGCCACTGCCGAAATTATGGAACAGATTCAAATAGTAGCGCAGCAGATTGCAGATGCATTCGGTCTCGTAGATTCTCCCATGCTGATCCAGATGATTAATGGCGGCACCTCCGTATCGGTGCTGGAATTCTGCGCCCGGACCGGTGGCAACATGAAATATCTGCTTATTAAGCGCTCCTGTGGTTTTGATGTGATAAAGGCTGTGATTGACCTGGCGCTGGGAATCAAACCCCATGTGGAATTGCGTGCGCCGGAAAATAAGTATATTGTCAATGATTTTATTTACTGTAACCCCGGTGTGTTTGACCATTTAGAAGGACTTGAGGAGCTGGTTGAGCAGGGGGTTTTGACTGGCTTCCATATGCTCAGACCCAGCGGCTTTAAGGCTTCTGGGGCGAAAAGCAGCAGCGACAGAGTTGCCGGCTTTACAGTGCAGGCGGATTCCCTGGAGGAGTTTAACCGCAAGCACCGCATTGTAGTGGAAAATGCCAGGGTCATCGATGTCAAGGGAAACGATATTATGCGGCACGATTTGCTGCCGGACTTGAAATAATATTTCATTAGTGAGGAGATAACCTATGAGGATATTGTACGTAACAACAATCGGCGGGACCATGACCTTCTTCCGAAGGTATGTCAGAGAGCTGGTGGAATCGGGTCATACCGTTGATATTGCAGCTAATATTGACATTACCAATGTGCCTGAAGAGTATCGTGAACTGGGTTGTAATGTATATAAGATTACATGTGTACGTACCCCGTTTAATGCCGGTAATGTGAGGGCGGTACGCCATATAAAGCAGATTGTGGAAAAAGGCAATTATGACATCGTGCATTGCCACACGCCGATTGCTGCTGCCTGTACCAGACTTGCCTGCAGGCCTTTGCGCAAAAAAGGGGTCAAGGTGCTTTATACCGCCCATGGATTCCACTTCTATAAGGGCGCGCCGTTAAAGAATTGGTTGCTTTAC
>JAZOQT010000027.1:0-6924 GCA_045656245.1 Faecousia sp. | reverse complement strand
GCTGGCTTTCGCCAGACGATATTCCTATGCCCGTTGCTAAGTTTCGGGACAACACCGACCCTTTACTTGGCTTCGCGGTAAATTAGTAAAAAAGGTGGAAAAAACAATGATTCTCAAGGAAAAGAAGACCCAGGTTATTCTGGACAACGCTACCCACGAGGGCGACACCGGTTCTCCTGAAGTTCAGGTTGCCATTCTCACCGCCCGTATCAACGAGCTGACAGACCATCTGCGTGTGCACAAGCACGACAACCATTCCCGTCGTGGCCTGCTGATGATGGTTGGTAAGCGCCGCAACCTGCTGGACTATCTGGCAAAGAAGGACATCAACCGTTACCGTGCCCTCATCGCCAAGCTGGGTATCCGTAAGTAAGAATTGTGAAAGGGCGACGGGCACCGTCGCCCTTTTTCCCAATTCTGCGCAAATCACAAAGTAATCCGCAAATGGGAGTATTTTAGCAGTTGAATGAGCCGCCGAGGCCTTGACGGTTGATTCAAGTGCTAAACCTCCCGAACACAACCAAAACACATAGGAGGTAAATTTCAATGGTTATTCGCAAGCAATTCCCCAACCACAAGGTTTTCGAAATGGAAATCGGCGGCCGTCCCTTCACCGTGGAAACCGGTAAGGTGGCAGAGCTTGCCAACGCCGAGTGCATCTGCCGCTACGGCGACACCGTGGTGCTGACTACCTGCACCTGCAACCCCATCCCCAAGGCCGGCATCGACTACTTCCCCCTCACCATCGAGTTTGAGGAGAGAATGTACTCCGTAGGCCGGATTCCCGGCTCCTTCAACCGCCGTGAGGGCAAGCCCTCCGAGCGGGGTATCCTCAACAGCCGTATCATCGACCGGCCCATGCGTCCTCTCTTTGACGAGGAACTGCGTAACGACACTGTGGTTACCTGCACCGTCATGGCCAACGACTACGAGAATCCCGTGGAAGTGGTTGCTTCCCTGGGCGCTTCCATCGCCATCGCTTCTTCCGACGTTCCCTGGAACGGCCCTGTTGCCACCACCAACGTTGCCCACATCGGCGACCGCTACGTGATTAACCCCTCCGCCGACGAGCGGGAGGCCTGCGACTGCTTCGTGTGCATCGCTTCCACCTTTGAAAAGGTGGTCATGATTGAAACCGAGGCCAACGAAGCCCCGGAAGCCATCGTGTACGAGTCCATTCGCATCGCCCACGAAACCAACATGGAAATCGTCAAGTTCATCAACTCCATCGTGGCAGAAATCGGCAAGCCCAAGTTCACCTTTGAGAAGGCCGCTGTAAACCACGACCTGCTGGACGATTTGGTAGAATACGGCCTGGGCCAGATTGAGTACGCCCTGGACACCGATGACAAGAATGTCCGTGAGGAGCGGCTGACCGCCGCCCGTCTGGACTTCCAGGAGAAGTTCGGCGAAAAGTACGACGACTTCGAAACCCATATCGAGGTCTGCCTGTACAAGATGCAGAAAAAGGTTGTCAAGAAGTGGCTGCTGGCCGGCAAGCGTGTTGATGGCCGCGGCATGGACGATATCCGCGCCCTGGCTGCCGAGGTTGGCGTTCTTCCCAGAGTTCACGGTTCCGGCCTGTTCACCCGTGGTCAGACACAGGTGCTCTCCATCTGCACTCTGAACACCCTGTCCGCCGCCCAGAAGCTGGACACCATTTACCAGGAGGATACCAAGCGGTATATCCACCACTACAACTTCCCCGCTTTCTCCACCGGCGAAGCCAGAGCCGCCCGCTCCACTTCCCGTCGGGAAATCGGCCACGGCGCACTGGCTGAAAAGGCTTTGCTGCCTGTGATTCCCCCCGTGGAGGAGTTCCCCTACGCCATTCGTGTGGTATCCGAGGTACTCTCCTCCAACGGCTCTACCTCTCAGGGCTCCATCTGCGGCTCTACTCTGGCTCTGATGGACGCCGGCGTGCCCATTAAGCGCCCCGTTGCCGGCATCTCCTGCGGCCTGATTTCCGACCAGGAAACCGGCGAGTGGAGAACCTTCACCGACATTCAGGGCGTGGAAGACTTCCACGGCGAAATGGACTTTAAGGTAGCAGGTACCTCCGAAGGCATCACCGCCATTCAGATGGACCTGAAGAACAAGGGCCTGACCATGGAAATCATTGCCGACGCTCTGGAGCGCTGCCGCAAGGCCCGTATGGAAATTCTGGACGAGATTATGATTCCCTGCATCCCCGAGCCCCGGGCCGAGGTCAGCGAATTTGCTCCCAAGATGATTTCCATGACCATTCCCGTGGACAAGATTCGTGAGGTCATCGGCTCCGGCGGTAAGACCATTCAGAAGATTTGCGCCGACACCGGCGCCAAGGTGGACATCGAGGACGATGGCAGCGTATTCATCTCTGCTGTGGACTCCGCCGCCGCCTACGCCGCCAAGAAGATGGTGGACGATATCTGCTTCGTTCCCGAGGTTGGCAAGCTGTACTACGGTAAGGTGGTACGGATTCTGCCCATCGGCGCTTTCGTGGAAATCGCCCCCGGCCATGACGGCATGGTGCATATTTCCAAGCTGGAAAACCACCGCGTAGAAAAGGTTGAAGACGTGCTGAATCTGGGCGACATGACCTGGGTGAAGTTCATGGGCTTCGACGAGAAGGGCCGCGCCAACTTCAGCCGCAAGGATGCGCTGAAAGAAATGGCAGAAAACCAGTAATCATCAGAAACCCCCGTCGCAAAAGCGACGGGGGTTTTTACGCCCATATTTTCTACAAATTGTGGTTTTCCCCGAAATTCTTCCCCTACATCTTGTGTTTCGACAAATTTCTCACATTTTTTGTGGTATTATGTAGAAGCAGCAAGGATATTCAGACGCACCACAGCGACAGTGGCATCGTCGGTGTCTTCTCCCCGGCTGCGCTCCAAAATCCGCGCCGCCAATTCCCCGGGCGGCACGTCAGCTTCCTCCGACAGCAGCGGTAGTGCCTGCTCTCCTGCACCATCGCTGCGAAGCACCAGCAGCTCTCCCCTGCGCAGGGACAGCCGTTCCACCGTTTCCCGGTAGTCCGTTACGGACAGCCCCGGCGGTGGGGTGGCTGTCCCGATTTTTACGGCGTCCCCTCGACAAACCAGATAGGAGGGCGCTGCCCCCCATTTGTACAGCACCGCCCGTCCGGTATCCAGCCGCAACTCCGCCAAGTCCATGGTAACCGCTCCGCCCTTTCCCTGGAGGGCGCACAGGCTGTTGACGCTGCGCAGGGCATATTCCGGTGGATACCCGGCAGTGAGCAGTTTTTTTAGCATGGCGGCGGTGGCTTTCCCCTCCCGGGCCGCCTCCGGGCCGGTTCCCATGCCGTCGCACAGCAGAATGTAGTACCGGCATTCCACGCCGGCAAACCACAGGCATCTGTCCCCATTGGTACCGCTATGGCTGGCAGAGCATACCGCCAGCTCCGGCTGATAAATCTGCTGAGGCGGGGACTGGCGCTGAGCCATCACGTCAGACAGCTCCTGCAGATATTCTGACAGAAAATGATACTGCTGCACCACCGCTGCCCGGTATTCCTGCTGCCGGTCCCGGTCGGCGCGAATGGCCCGGAACTGCTCCTGACTGCGGCGCAGCTCCTGCAGAAGCCGTCCGGTTTTTCGGCAGTGCAGGGGCAAATCCGCCCCATTCCCCAGGGGCTTGTGCAGAAGCCCGGTGGGCAGATTCTCCGGCTTCTCCCGGCAGGTTTTTCGGCAAGGGCAGCTGCCGCAGGCCCGGTCTACCGCCCGGTCTATCAGCGCCTCCTCGTCAATGGGGTGCTGCTGCACGTCCAGCAACAGCTGCTCCGACTGCTCCAGTACCGAGGCTGCCATTTCCAGCCGCACCTGGGCAAAGCCCGTTTCCCCCCGACGGTGGGAAAGCCCCGGCTTTTCCGGCAGCGACATAGACAAAAAGCCCCCCAGCAACAGCCCCGGCAGAGGCTGTAAATCCCAGACACCGCAAAGCCCCATCACCACAGCATAGGCCACAGCCGGGGCGGTATACGCCGCCCATTTGGGCAGTCCCGGAATCAGCCGGGACAAGTACGCAAGGCACAGCGCTCCCGTCATCGGCGTGGGAGTAATCCGGGCCAGATCCAAGGCAACGCCTGCCAGCGCCGCGGCAGGGAACGCGCTTCCTGCCGCCAGCACCCCGGCTGCGATGTAGCCCAGGCCCAGATAGGGAATGGGCACCACCTGGGCCAGCGCCAGTACCCCCAGTCCGCACACCAGCCAGTCTACCACCGCATCCCGCCGCTCCATGGCAATGCCCAGCAGATAGCTACTTCCTGCCGCCAGCACCGTGCGCAGTATGTAAAGGGCCACCGGGGTGGAATCCTGCAGCCACAGCTGAAATGCCAGACCCGTCAGCGCCACCACCGTGCCGGCCACCGCAGGCATCAAAAGCGGCGTTCCCCGGGTGATTGACCTGCCACCCAGCATCACCACGGCCAGCAGCCCCACCGCCAGCCACACAACACCCTGACTTCCGGCAGTCCCCCAAAACACCAGGTATCCTGCCACGCCGCCCATTGACAGCAAAACGGCAGGAAGCCCCTTTGTTGCGCATAAAAGCCCCAGAGTCAGGGGCTGCGCCACATTTCCCAGGCTGGCAGCGCTGCACAGAAAGCCTGTCAGCAAATACCCAGCGCCCTGCACCAACCCGTGAACCCGGGAATCCCGTAGAAATTTTCGAAAGAACCGCTGCCATCTGCGCACCTGCAGTCCCAAGGAAACCATCATATGTACCACACTCCTTATAGGCAAATCCTAACACGAAAGAAGAAAATATTTTGTCGTAACTGCGCAGGAGCGAAAGATTCTTGCATACCGGGGCAGATGGGTGTATAATAGGGAAAAACATTGCCTACTGCGGAGGTACTATGGCCACGGAATTTGAACTGAAATACACTGCCGACGAGAAAATTCACAGATTGTTGGAGGCCGCTTACGGCCCTTGGGAAGAAATCTCCATGGAAACGGCCTATTTCGACACACCGGAGGATTCCCTCTCTGCCCGGCACATCACCCTGCGCAGGCGGCTGGAAAACGGAATATCCGTCTGCACCCTGAAAACCCCCACCGGAGGACTTCAGCGGGGGGAATGGGAGCTGGAATGTGATAGCATTCAGGAGGCCATTCCGGTGTTATGTAAACAAAGTGGCTGGGATTTGCTTCCCCTTCTGAAAAAGGGAGTTGCCCAGATTTGCGGCGCAAAATTTCTGCGAAAGTCCTGCACCCTCACCCTGGAGCAATGCACTGTGGAAATCGCCCTAGACAGCGGCAAGCTCACCGGCGGCGGACGGGAATGCCCTCTGGGCGAGGTGGAAATTGAGCTGAAATCCGGCAGTGAGGCCGCCGCCGTTGCCTTCGCCGGCGCCCTGGCTGAAAAATACTCCCTGCAGCAGGAGTACAAGAGCAAATTCCGCCGGGCATTGGCTCTGGCGAAAGGAGAATACCATGGCTGAATTGGAAGCGCTGTTTCAAAAATATGACCGGCTGTTTCTTTTTGATACGGAAACCACCGGACTGAACTACAGCCGGGACGAAATCATCGAATTTGCGGCGGTAACCGTGGATATGGTGGAGGGACGGCCCAAAATCACGCAGGAATACGACCGGCTGATTTCCCTGACCCCCGGCAATTTCGTGCCCCCGAAAATCGTAGAGCTCACCGGCATCACCAACGAGGCTCTGGCCCTGCACGGTATTCCCAAGGAGCAGGTGTGCCGGGACATTGCAAATATGCTCACGGAAAACACCCTCCTGCTGGCCTATAACGCCCATTTTGATTTGAGCTTTTTGTATTACCTGCTGCTGCGCAACGGCAATCCGGAAATCCTCAAAGGAAAGGACAAGCTGGATTTGCTCACCGTATACAAAGACCGCCACAGCTACCCCCACAAGCTGTGCAACGCCATCTCGGTGTACGGCCTGGAGGGACAGGTGGTAAATTCCCACCGGGCGGTGGACGACGTGATTGCCACCGTGGCGGTGATGAAGGCCATGGAGCAGGAGAAAGACGACCTTTTGCGTTATGTAAACCTATTCGGTTACAACCCCAAATACGGCGTGGAGGGCAAGGCCATCTCCTCGGTTACCTACCGACCCCAGCCCTTTGACCCTGTTCTGCCCCTATATGAAGCCAAGTAAAGGAAGAGAGAGCATGCTGAACCAACAAGCCCTTGCCCTGGGCGCGCAACGATCCTGTATTCGGGAGCTTTTTGAATACGGCCGCAGCCGCGCCGCCCTTGTGGGACAGGAAAATATATACGACTACAGCCTTGGAAACCCCTCCATTCCCGCACCCAAAGAGGTGGACGAGGCCATTGGCCAAATCCTGGCGGACACCGACACCCTTTTGGTACACGGCTACACCTCTGCCGTAGGAGATTTGGAAACCCGCCAGGCCATTGCTGACGACCTAAACCGCCGCTACAGCGCCGGGGTAAAACCGGAAAACCTGTTCATCGGCTGCGGCGCTGCTCCGGAACTGGCGGCGGTGTTTGGCGCTCTGGCGGTGGAGGGGGGAGAAATTCTTGCCATCGCTCCGTATTTCCCGGAATACAAGCCCTTTGCCCAGGCCGCAGGCCTGACCTTCCGGGTGGTTGCCCCCGATGTCCCCAATTTTCAGATTTCTCTGGAGGAGGTAGAAAAGCAGCTGACGGAAAACACCGTGGCGGTGATTGTCAACTCCCCCAACAACCCCTCCGGCGTGGTATACACCCGGGAAACCCTCACGGCCCTGGCTGCCCTTTTGGAGAGAAAAAGCGCCCAATTCGCCCACCCCATCTATATCATTGCCGACGAACCCTATCGGGAGCTTGTCTACGGCGGCGTGGAAGTTCCCTTTATCCCCACGCTGTATCCCAACACCGTGGTCTGCTACTCCTATTCCAAGAGTCTGTCCCTGCCGGGAGAGCGCATCGGCTACATCTACGTACCG
>JAZOQT010000026.1:0-17273 GCA_045656245.1 Faecousia sp. | reverse complement strand
ACCTCCAAATCAATCTGCTCCAGAAGCTCCTTCACAGCCTCGGCGCCCATGCCTGCCTTGAAGTCGTCCTCGTACTTTTCCCGCATATCCCGGTATTCCTTTTCCGTCAGCACCTGGTTGACGGTCAGGGGAGCATCACCGGGGTCGGTAACGATATAAGCGGCAAAGTACAGCACCTTCTCCAGCACCTTGGGGCTGATGTCCAGAATCAGACCCATACGGGAAGGAATTCCCTTAAAGTACCAGATATGGCTGCAGGGCGCGGCCAGCTCAATATGGCCCATACGCTCTCTGCGGACCTTTGCCTTGGTAACCTCTACGCCGCAGCGGTCGCAGACCTTACCCTTATACTTAATCTTCTTATATTTGCCGCAATGGCACTCCCAGTCCTTGGTGGGTCCGAAAATCTTTTCGCAGTACAGACCGTCTCGCTCGGGCTTAAGAGTACGATAGTTAATAGTCTCCGGCTTCTTTACCTCGCCGAAGGACCACTGCCGGATCATCTCCGGCGATGCAATGCCAATCTTAATGGCATCAAAGGTGGCATCTGCCATAAAACTTCGCCTCCTTATTCTTCGTCTTCGTCGGAATCGGCATTGCCGCCCGACACATCCATAATGTCTTCCGGACCGTCCTCGTCAATCACGAAGCCTGCGTCCAGCACCTCGTTGGTGCTGCCAACCAGCATTCCCGGCACATGTTCGCCGGTGTATACCAGCTCGTCATCGTCATCCTCGTCCTTCAGCTCGATTTCGTTGCCGGCTTCGTCCAGAACACGCACGTCCAGACACAGAGCCTGCAATTCCTTGACCAGAACCTTAAAGGATTCGGGCACGCCGGGCTTGGGAATGTTGGCGCCCTTAACAATGGCCTCATAGGTCTTGACACGGCCTGTAACATCGTCAGACTTGACGGTGAGGATCTCCTGCAGAGTGTAGGCAGCGCCGTAAGCCTCCAGGGCCCAAACTTCCATTTCGCCGAAACGCTGACCGCCGAACTGGGCCTTGCCGCCAAGGGGCTGCTGAGTAACCAGAGCGTAGGGGCCGGTGCTGCGGGCGTGGATCTTATCATCAACCAGATGGTGCAGCTTCAGATAGTAGGGATAACCAACGGTAACCGGGTTGTCGAAGGGTTCACCGGTACGGCCGTCGTAGAGAATGGTCTTGCCGTCCCCACGCAGGCCGGCCAGCTTCAGAGTTTCGCGAATGTCCTTCTCATCGGCGCCGTCAAACACGGGGGTGGCAACGTTCCAGCCCAGAGCCTTGGCAGCATAGCCCAAGTGGACCTCCAAAACCTGACCGATGTTCATACGGGAAGGCACGCCCAGGGGGTTCAGCACCACATCCAAGGGTGTACCGTCGGGCAGGAAGGGCATATCCTCCTCGGGAAGCACTCTGGAAACAACGCCCTTGTTACCATGGCGGCCGGCCATCTTATCGCCCACGGAGATTTTCCGCTTCTGGGCAATGTAGACACGGACAGATTTGGTAACGCCGGGTGCCAGCTCATCGGAATTTTCCTTGGTAAACACCTTAACGTCCACAACAATACCGCTTTCGCCGTGAGGCACCTTCAGGGAGGTATCACGAACCTCTCTTGCCTTCTCGCCGAAGATGGCGCGAAGCAGTCTTTCCTCGGGAGTCAGCTCGGTTTCACCCTTGGGGGTAACCTTACCCACCAGGTAATCGCCGGAGCGCACCTCTGCGCCGATGCGGATAATGCCGTTCTCGTCCAAATCCTTCAGAGTGTCCTCACCCACGTTGGGAATATCCCGGGTGATTTCTTCCGGTCCCAGCTTGGTATCCCGGGCTTCGGTTTCATGCTCCTCAATGTGAATGGAGGTGAATACGTCTTCCTTTACCAGACGCTCGTTGAGCAAAATGGCGTCCTCGTAGTTGTAGCCTTCCCAGGTAACGAAGCCAATGAGCACGTTCTTACCCAGTGCGACCTCACCGCCGGAGCAGGAAGGACCGTCGGCAATAATCTGATTGCCCTCCACGCGCTCTCCCACTTCCACAATGGGACGCTGGTTGACACAGGTGCCGGCATTGCTGCGGGCAAACTTGGTCAGACGGTGGGTCTGTACATCGCCATCGTCATACTTGATGGTAATTTCCGTAGCGGAAACGGCGGTAACAGTACCGGCCTTTTCTGCCTTCAGGCAAACCTCGGAGTCCACAGCCGCCTTATGCTCGATGCCGGTGGCAACGATGGGAGGCTCGGTGGTGAGCAGAGGCACAGCCTGACGCTGCATGTTGGCGCCCATCAAAGCACGGTTGGCGTCATCGTTTTGCAGGAAGGGAATGAAGGAAGTAGCAATGGAAATCATCATTCTGGGAGAAACGTCGATATAGTCAATCATTTCCCGGTCCACTTCAATGATTTCATTGCGATGACGGCAGGTAATACGGGCGTTGGCCAGACAGCCGTTTTCGTCCAGAGGCTCGCTGGCCTGACCGATGTAGAAATCGTCCTCCAGGTCGGCGGTCATGTAGTCCACCTGCTGGGTAACCTTACCGGTCGCCTTCTCTACCTTACGGTAGGGCGCTTCCACAAAGCCGTACTCGTTAATCTTGGCAAAGGTGGCCAGATAGTTAATCAGGCCGATGTTGGGACCTTCGGGGGTCTCAATGGGGCACATACGGCCATAGTGGGTGTAGTGAATATCACGCACATCAAAGGACGCGCGCTCACGGCTCAAGCCGCCGGGGCCCAGAGCAGACAGTCTGCGCTTGTGGGTCAGCTCTGCCAGGGGGTTATTCTGGTCCATGAACTGGGACAGCGGAGAAGAACCGAAGAATTCCTTGATAACAGCCGTTACGGGGCGAATGTTAATCAGGCTCTGGGGGGTAACCACGTCCAAATCCTGCACCGTCATCCGCTCGCGGATGACCCGGTCCAGACGACTGAAGCCAATGCGGAACTGGTTCTGCAGCAGCTCGCCTACGCAGCGCAGGCGGCGGGTGCCCAGGTGGTCGGTGTCATCGGGCGTACCGATGCCCATGGCAACGCAGTTGAGGTAGTTGATGGATGCCATGATGTCGTCCACCACAATGTGCTTGGGAATCAAATCGTCCATGCGCTCGGCAATGGCCTCTGCCCAGCCGTCAGCGGGAACGGTTTCCAGCATTTCCTTCAGCACGGAGAAGCAGACCTTCTCCCGAATGCCGTACTCGGCAGGGTCAAAGTCCACAAAGGCAGACATATCCACCATGTTGTTGGAAAGAATCCGGACCTTCTGGTCGCCGACCTTAACGGTGGCTTCATTCACGCCCTTGCGGCTGAACTCCCGGGCCATGTCCCGGGTGATGAAGTCGCCGGGCATCGCCAGGATTTCTCCAGTCATGGGGTCAGCAATGGGCTCTGCCAGCTCCTGACCGGAAAGACGGCTCCAAATGTCCATCTTCTTGTTGAACTTATAACGGCCAACCTTGCTCACATCGTAGCGATGGGCGTCAAACAGCAGCCCTTCCAGATGGGCAACAGCAGTTTCCACCGTGGGAGGCTCACCGGGACGCAGACGGCGGTAGATTTCCAGCAGGGAATCCTCCCGCGTCTTGCAGGGGTCCTTCTCCAGGGTGGCCAGAATCCGCTCATCCTCGCCAAACATAGCCTTAATCTCTTCGTCAGTGCAAACGCCCATGGCGCGAATCAGGCTGGTAACCGGCAGCTTACGGTTCTTGTCAATCCGCACCCAGAACACGTTGGAATTGTCAGTTTCGTACTCCAGCCATGCTCCGCGGTAGGGAATCACTGTGGCTGTGTAGGTATGCTGGTCAGCCTTGTCCACCTCGTGCCCGTAGTACATACCGGGGCTACGGACAATCTGGGAGACAATGACACGCTCCGCACCGTTAATCACAAAGGTGCCGCCATTGGTCATAATGGGGAAATCTCCCATGAAGATTTCCTGCTCCTTGATTTCGTCGGTCTCGGTGTTGCGCAGGCGCACACGAACCTTGATGGGCTTGGCGTAGGTAGCATCCCGCTCTTTACATTCCTCGATGGTGTACTTGGGCTTTTCGTCCATGGAGTAATCCAGGAAGGAAAGCTCCAGCTTACCGGAGAAATCGGTAATGGTGCCTACGTCCTTGAAAACCTCCCGCAGGCCTTCGTCCAGGAACCACTTATAGGAGTCCTTCTGGATTTTCAGCATGTTGGGGATTTCAAGAATCTCTTCGTACTTTGCGTAGGATTTACGCATGGTCTTGCCGAACATTACGTCCTTGACCATATCCTTCATCACAGCCTTTCTTTCGGCTTTCGCCTGAATGTGTGTAGATTACGAATTTGATACGCACGGTACAGTTGCCATATTTTGTGCTTTCCTTCTTGACAACCGCCGCAACCTGTGATAATATGTTCTTGCTGGATAGAATGTCCTATTGGGGCATATTATCGCAGTATGGATAACCATTGTACTACACCTCGGGGGTGTTTGTCAATGGTGTTTTTTCATTTTCCGGTAATTTTTTCCTAAAAAAGCGGCACTTGTTCAAGTGCCGCTTTTCTTATTTAATTAAACAGTATCGACCAGTAATCATAGTCCAGTATCCGAATGGATACAGCAAACCGATTGGCCAAATCCCGGGAGACGCTCTTTACATACTCATCGGTTACCGCCTGCTCCGTACGGTTGATAACTTCTTTCGTGCTGGCGTTATAAGATGCATAGTCGGTAATCCAGCTGTAGTTGGGGAACATCACCAGTCCCGGGGCGTCAGAGAACACATCCTTGCCCATATACAGCCGGGAGTCGTACTCCAAACCAAACAGATTGGAAATGGTGGGAAGAATGTCGAAATGGCTGCAAGGCTTGGTGATAGTTTCCGGTGTCATGCCCGGCTTGTAAATGATGCATCCGTTTTTGTATAGCTCAAAGTTGCTCTCCAGCGGGTGTCCGAACAGCTCGCTGTATTCCTCATTGGTCAGTCCGTAGGGATAGTGGTCTGCCGTAATGACGAACACCGTATTGTCCAGCTGCCCGGCCTCCTCCAGTCGCTCCATCAGCAGCTTCATAGAAAACTCAAATTCCAGCTGACAGGCGATATACGCCTTTACCGCATCGCTGTACGGCAGGTCCTGGACATATTTCTTGTTTTGCCAGCTGATATAGTTGCCGCTGAAGGAGAACTCCATATGCCCGGAAATGGACATATAATATGCTACAAAGGGGGATTTGTCCACATAGTCCGCAGTGGAAACGTCTACCACCTGTACATCGGACTCCGGCCAGGTATACTTCACCGGCAGGCCGTTGGTCTTTCCGTCGCTGCTGCCGCCGTAGCCCCGGTAATAGTAGCCAATATTGGTCAGATACTGGTCCCGGTCATAATAGGTGTAGGTATGGCCGTGATAAGCATAGGCATTGTAGCCCTGCTCCTTCAACTGCATGCTCATCGTCAGGGGCATGGCATTGTCTGCGCTTCTGTAAAAGCTCCAAACACCGGGCTTGGGCACTGTTCCGGTCAGGAAGCAGTATTCCCCGTCAGTGGTGGAAGTCCCCCACAAAGGCACATAGTAATCGGTGAAGTTAAAGCCGCCGTTTAGCATTTTATATAAGGTAGGCGTCAGCTCCTCCGTGATAAACCACGGGCTGAACGCCTCGGCGGTAATCATAACCAGATTGCAGCCCTCGAACATTCCCGTTTTTTCATTTTTGTTGGTGGGCTGCTGGCTTTGGAAGAACTTATGCACCTCCAGCAGCTTCTTGTCCGTCTCCCCTGCAATCAGGGAATCAAAATCCAAGTCCAACACATTGGGACTGGTATCAATGGGAGGCTCTGTTTCCTCCGGCTGGGTTTCGCTGCCCTGGGGATTCGTTTCCTGGGGCATGGTTACCACCGGGCCGTCAATATCGATGGAGCCCTGGGGCTGGTTTCCGGTAATCAGCCGGGTAAGGTCCAGGCGAAAGGCCGTGGTTACCCCCAACCGATTGATGCTCAAATAGGAATCGGCATTGTGGTGGTACAGGTCGTAAGGGCTGGTGTTTTCCGTGCCGCCGAACCATGCAAGGTTGGCCGTCAGCACCCACTGCATCGCCGCAGCAAGCACAATCAGCACCAGTGTCATCTGCCACTGGCCCTTTCGGGCAGGGGACTGATAAAACCGCTTGCGCAGAATGCAAATACCAATCAGCGGCAGCGCCATGAGAATCAGCCAAAACAGATTCTTCCAAATGGACTGCAGCGTAATGGCCCAGAACTGCAAAACCTGCCCGGCATTTCCGGCGGAAAATGCGGAATAAAACGTGCCGAACACGCCGAAATACACCAACTGCGAGCCGCACAGCAGCAGCATCACAAGGCAATAGGAAAACCCTATCCAAAAGCGCACCTTTTTCCAGGGGAAGGCCAGCGCAATGCCAAATACCACAAAGCCGCTGACCACGCTAAACAGCAAGCTCAGCGCCACACCGCCGTTCCACAAATCCGCCTGTCCCTTGGCAGTGAGAAAATGCAGCAGCAGCTCCGGCATTGCTCCTGCCACAATTAAAATCGGCAGCATCCAGTAAATTGAAAACCGCTTTCTTCTGGGACTTGTCCCATGGGCGTAACGCCCAGTGTATTTTTCCATAGCCGCTCGTTCCTTTTTTCGTAGTCGTACCTTGTATTATAGACCTTCCCTTTGCAAAATTCAATGGCTATTTTGTGATTTTCGTAAAAAAGCCCACCCCGGAGGGTGGGCTTTTCGATTCCCTTTTACAGTATGGAATAACCGAAGCTGTTTACCAGCGCGTCAAGCTTTCTGCCCTGCTTGCAGTAGGGGCAGTCCTTGCTGTCATAGCTGGCATAGTCCGGCAAATCGTTGACGCTGTATACCGAGCGCACGGGGTGTCCTGCAACCTCGTCCACCGCCCGGTAAATGGCAGCAATGCCGGCGACCTGTCCGCCGTAGTAGCCAATGGCCTCCACCGCCCGCTTGGCGGTATAGCCGGTGGTTACCGATGCCATCAGAACCAGAACGTGCTTATCTCTCAGCATGGGCTGAATGTTCTGG
Source organism: Faecousia sp. (assembly GCA_045656245.1). Taxonomy (GTDB): domain Bacteria; phylum Bacillota; class Clostridia; order Oscillospirales; family Oscillospiraceae; genus Faecousia. Next base: position 10,274 of record JAZOQT010000026.1, on the reverse strand, counting down.
CGAAAAATCATCTGGGAATTGGTGTTGAACTCCGGCTCAATCACATAGATACTCTGGTGCTGATTGATTGTGCGGAAGCCCGTCTTTGTCAGCTCGTCCGCTACGCAGGTAGCCAGAACCGTAGTGCCGTCCAGACACAAAATGGTATCCACCGGGGTGTTGTTGATGAAATGGGAGACCAGCTCACGGGCTGTTTCCCGGGCCTCGCTGAGTCGGGTTTTTTGATATGTAATGTCAATATAGTAGTTGATGTGGCTATGGTTGGTGGCAAAATGACCACGGGCAAAGCGCATATGGGTTTTTCCCCGGCGCACGGGCAGATTAGTCAGTTCCAGCATAGGTATTACCTCCAAGAAAGAAATAGAAAAAAGAAAAGCATTTTTTCGTCCGGCAGAAGCGTTTTCGCCGGACAGAAAAAAACGCTTTTTTTCATTGTAATAAAAAAGGAAGGGATTTGCAAGAACAAATCCCTTCTCAAACTGCACAAAAAAACTATTTTAGTCTTGTGAACTTTGCCGAGCCTTTAAAAAATGCTCCTGCCGCTTAAACTGATTGGCGATGATGTGGCAGATTTCCTTATTGCGTATCATCTCATGTACCTTGCGGAAGCTGGCCCACTGCGCGCTGTCGGTTTCCCCGGGCTGAAGCACGATTTCAGACAGGGGTGTTTCCCGATGCAAAGCGTAAAAATCATATAGGGTATGGTTATCCCTGTCGGTGTCCAGAAGTTCAAACTCCGATTCCTCTGCCCGGATACCCGTTTCCTCAAACAGCTCCCGGACGATGGCCTGCCGGCTGTTCTCCCCTGCCTTGGCGGCGCCGCCGGAATTTTCCCAGGTGCCGGCAAAGCTCTTTTCCTTTGCCCGACGGGTGAGCAGGAGGTTGCCCCTGCCGTCATACACCCACACGCACACCACCAGCCCGTACTCCCCCGGCTTCCAGGACGCGCCTCTGCGGTGAAGCTTTCCCGTGGGATTGCCGTCAGCGTCGTAAATATCGTTCCATTCCATACTCAATCCAGTGTTTCTCCTTTGTCCCGATAGGGGCTTTCCAACGGGCTCTGGGCAGCAGCTTCCTTTTGATACCGCCCCACCACCGTTGCCGCCAGCTCCACAGGCAGCAGTGTGCCTGCGCCGGCAACACAGCCTCCGGGGCAAGCCATGCCCTCCAGAAGATACCCGTCATATTTTCCCGCCTTTGCCATGGCCATCATTTTGCGGCAGTCCTTCAACCCCTCTGCCCGGGCGGTTTTTACCTCCGCCTGGGGGTTGGTTGCCTTCACCAAATCCGCCACCGCGCCGGCAACACCGCCGGACACAGCAAAGCCTCTGCCTGCGGCAGTACCTTCGTTCAGGTCATACATGGGCTCAATGGTTTCAAAGTTAATTTCCTTGGCCTCGAACATTCCCTGCAGTTCCTCAAAGGTCAGCACAAAGTCCACATCGGAGCGAATGTCCTCCCGAATAGCCTCCAGCTTCTTTGCCGCGCAAGGGCCTACAAATACCACCTTACAGCCGGGGTACTTCTCCTTCATCAGCCGGGCGGTGAACACCATGGGTGTCAAGGTCATGGAGATGTTCTTTGCCTCTCCGGGGAACAGCTTATAAATCATGGAGTGCCATGCCGGGCAGCAGGAGGTTGCCATGTAATTCTGCTGCGCAGGCACCTTTTCCAGGAAGTCCTTCGCCTCCTCCACGGTGCACATATCCGCCCCGATTGCCACCTCCATAATCCGGAAGAAGCCCAGCTGCTTCATGGCAGCAATGAACTTGCCGGGGGTGGAATGCTTGCCGAACTGGCCGATAAAGGCAGGCGCAACAATGGCGACCACCTTATCCCCCTTCATAATGGACTGAATGACCTGGAAGATTTGTCCTTTGTCCACAATGGCGCCAAAGGGACAGCTTACCAGGCACTGGCCGCAGGCAACGCACTTGTCCTGATTGATCGTTGCGCGACCATAGGCGTCAGACTCAATGGCGTCCATGCCGCAGGCGGCGGCGCAGGGTCGCTCCAGATGCACAATGGCGTGATAGGGGCAGGCCTTGGCGCACTTGCCACAGCGGATGCACTTATCCAAATCGATGTAAGAGCGGTTGTTCCGGAAGGAAATGGCGTCCTTGGGGCAAACCTTTTGACAGGATGCCGCAAGACAGTTTTGGCAGTAGTTACTCACCTTATATTGATTGGTGGGGCAAGCATGACACGCATAGGGAATGATATTTACCAGCGGCGGCTCATAATACTGCTGGGCAATGGCCGCCTGGTCCATACCCTCGGTCATCAGGGTTCGGGTTTGAATGGGCTGTAAGCTTAAGCCCATGGCAAGGCGCACACGCTCACCTGCGATGGCCCGCTCCAAAAACACAGATTCCCGGTGCATGGGTCTGTCCCCGGGCACGATGCGGTAGGGCAAATCCTCCACACCCTCGTAGCCCTTGCCGGAATAGGCCATAGCGGCTACCTCTGTAAATACTTTTTTCCGAATATCGGTAATCAAAGAAGGAATACCGCGCATATCGTCCTTCCTTTCCTGTGTGATATTATGCCGCGGCTCTTACCGCAAAAATACTGTAAGAATCCAAACCGCAAAGCTTTGTTTCATTATAACAAACCAAAAAAATTAGTCAAGCAACCGAAGAATTTACCAACCGGCCTTTATCTGCTCCAGCGCGCAAATCCCCTGCACCGAAATCTCCCGTGTAACCACAGGGCTGGTAAGCAATCCTGCATCCATGCATTCTTGAATGTGGGCCGCCTCATAGGAAAGCTCGTGAACGCAGGGAATTTCCACCACTCGGGGTGCTTCTCCGGAAATGTGGAAAATCGCCTTTCTCGCTTTCCAGTATTCCGGAATTTCCACATAACCCTTGGTGCCGAAAATCCGCGCCGTATTGTCCAGCACCCCCCGGGTGCTGTTTTTTATGGAAAACAGCACGCCGCTTTCCGTTTGCCCCGTAACGATATACTGCCACTCCACTCCGTTTTCCAGCTGACTGCTTTTGCCGCCGAGGTGGGCAATAGGGCCAAACAGCCACAGCATCAGCTGTACGGCATAAATGCCGCTGGACAGCAGTGGTCCGCCACCGGCAGAGGCATCAAACAGCCAGCTGTTGTAGCCGGCGGAAAAGCTGTGGGATAAGTCTGCCATGGCGATTTCCCCCAGTGTCCCCTGCCGGATTTCCTGCCGCACCCGGGCAATCACCGGAAGCAAAAGCATCTTTTCCGCCTCCATAAAGAAAAGCCCCCGCTCCGCCGCCAAATCAAAGAGCTCCGCCGTCTGCTCCGCCGAGGTGGTGCAGGGCTTTTCGCATACCACGTGCTTGCCCTTGAGCAGCGCCGCCCTTGCCCAAACGTAATGCTGGGCGTTGACATTGGAGATATATATAATGTTTACATCCTCGTCCTGCAGCAGCGCCTCATGTCCGGCGTAGGCCTTGGGAATCTCCCACAGGCGGGCCTTTTCTTTTGCCTTTTCCAGGGTTCTCGATGAAAGGGCAACCACCGTCCCTGCCTTTGCCTCCCGTACCGCCGCAATAAACCGCGGCGCAATGGAAGATGTGCTCAAAATGCCGTATCGAAGCTCCATAACCCATTTCCTTTCCGTTTTTTCTCATTTTACCACAGCGTTGGAAAATAGTAAATACGCCAAAATTCTCTGGGAATATACCGGAAAAATCTATATGTTTCCTCTTGTTTTTTTCCATTGCTGGGGTTATAATAAGCCAAGAAATGTAATAGGAGGTCAAATTATGGCTGTTAAAATTGAAAAAAATACCATCATCGGTGAAGTTCTGGATATCGCCCCCCATGCTGCGCCATTGTTCTTTGCCATCGGTATGCACTGCCTTGGCTGCCCCTCCTCCCGTGGAGAGACCGTTGAGGAGGCCTGCATGGTTCACGGCATTGAGGTAGATTCCTTCCTCGCTCAGCTGAACCACTTCCTGGAAGCTTATGAGGCTGACCAGGCCGAAAAGAACGGCTAAACAACCGGCTATGCCCTCCCGTCCGCCGGGAGGGCATTTCATTTAGGAGAGGCTTATGAAACTACCCATTTCTCCCCGACTGCTTGCCTGCGCCGATTTCATCGCGCCCTGTCATCGGGTTGCCGACATCGGCTGCGACCACGGCTATCTTTCCATACACCTGATTCAGCAGGGAATTGCCCGGGAGGTGATTGCTTCGGACATTCGCCCCAAGCCCCTGCTCAGCGCCAAATCCAACGCGCGAACCTACGGTGTGGACGACCGTATCCAATTTTACCTTTCTGACGGAGCAAAAAACATTCCCCAGGACTTTGACACATTGGTTTGCGCCGGTATGGGCGGAATTACCATGGTGTCCATTCTGCAGGCCGCTCCATGGCTAAAAAGTGAAAAATACCGGCTGGTGTTGCAGTGCCAAAGCAAGATTTCCATATTGCGGGAATACCTGTTTTCCCAGGGCTGGCGCATTGAAAAGGAAACCGTGGTGCGCGACGGCAGATTCCTCTACCCGGTTATGCTGGTACGCTACCAGCCTGATACTCCCACGCCGGACCTGTGCCGCCGGTATTTCCCCACGGAGCTGCTGGAAACCCCCACAGAAGAGATTGCCGAATACTACCACCGGGTTTTGAAAAAGCTCCGCCTGCACGCAGACGGCCACGGGGAGCAAACTCCCCCCCAACTGCTTGCCGCCCTTGAAGCGCTGGAAGCGCTGAAGGAAATCCCCAATTATTCCTTTTTGAAGGAGAATGCCTTATGACAACTGTAAAAGACATATTGGACTTTCTTAACACCCTTGCCCCCCAATACATGAAAGAAGATTGGGACAATGTGGGGCTTCTCTGCGGCAGCCCCCACACGCCGGTTACGAAAGTTCTTGTGGCGCTGGACCCATTTGAGGACGTATGCCAGGAGGCCGCCCAGTGGGGCGCAGAGCTGATTGTTACCCATCACCCCCTGATTTTTGTAGCCCCCCAGGCGGTTACCGACCAAACTTCCATTGGGCGGTGCATCGGATTTCTGTGGCAAAAGGGCATCAGCGCCATCAACGCCCACACCAACCTGGACTGCGCCCCCGGGGGTGTCAATGACATTCTGTCCCAAAAGCTGGGCTTGCAGGAAATCTCCGTGATAAATCCCAAGGGTACAGACGAAAACGGCAGACCCTGGGGCCTGCTTCGCAGCGGCAGCACCCCGCCCCAAAGCCTTTCGGATTTTCTCACCCATGTGAAAGGCGCGCTGGGCTGCGACGGACTTCGTTATGTGGATTCAGGAAGGCCGGTGCAAAAAGTCGCCGTAGGCGGCGGCAGCTGCGCCGACGGTATGCGAGATGCTTTAGAAGCCGGCTGTGATACCTTCGTTACCGCCGATGTCAAATACAACCAATTCCGGGACGCCCACGACCTGGGGCTGAATCTCATTGACGCCGGGCATTTTCATACGGAAAACCCCGTTATCCCCGTTTTGGCAGAAAAAATTGCCCTGGCTTTTCCGGAAGTCCAGGTAAAAATCTCGGAAATTCACCGGGATGTCATGAAATTTAGTTGATTTTTTTGCCGTTCAATGTTAAAATAGGTTGGAATTTTTGAAAATACTATCTCTGAAGGGAAGAAATATTCATGTCCGGACATTCCAAATGGCATAATATCCAAAAAACCAAGGGTGCGCAGGACGCCAAGCGCGCCGCAGCCTTTACCAAAATTGCAAAGGAACTGATTGTGGCTGTAAAGGAGGGCGGCGGCATCATTGACCCTGCCAATAACTCCCGCCTTGCCACGGTTATTACCAAGGCAAAGGCCGCCAACATGCCCAACGACAACATTAAGCGTTGCCTGGAAAAGGCCGCAGGCAACGGCGGCGGCGACAGCTACGAGTCCATCACCTACGAAGGCTACGGCCCCGGCGGTGTTGCCGTGATTGTGGAAACCATGACCGACAACCGCAACCGCACCGCAGGCTCTATGCGCCACCACTTCGACAAGTTCGGCGGCAATCTGGGAGCAAGCGGCTGTGTCAGCTGGTCCTTTGACAAAAAGGGTGTGCTGGTTATCGACAACCAGGACGGCGATTATGACGAAGACACCGTTATGATGGACGCCATGGACGCCGGCGCAGACGATTTCGAGGTGGAAGAATCTTGCTTCACCATTTACACCACCCCCGACGATTTTAATGCCGTTGCCGAGGCGCTGGGCAAAAAGTATTCCTTCGTCTCTGCCCAGATTGAAATGGTACCCCAGAATTATCAGAAGCTGGATAACGAGGAGCACATCAAGCTGATGGAAAAGCTCATCGACATTATGGAAGACGACGACGACGTGCAAAACGTTTGGCACAACTGGGATCAGGAATAAAAAGCAACCCCCAAGGCGATTGCCCTGGGGGGATTTTTTACGCTTTTTGTTTGGAAAGGAGAACTGCCTGCAACGCCTGCATTACGTCCTCCGTTGCCTCAGGTCGTTCCAGCAGAGCGGTCATCAGTCCCAGCATTTCCGGCTTGCACCGATGGCTGAATACTGAGTTGGCAAAATACACTTCGCGGCTCACTGTGGGGAGAAAGGTTCTGCCATAGGTTTTACTGCGCTTGACAAAGCCGGACTCGGCAATGGCGCCCTTTTTCAGCAGACCGTTGAGGAGAATGTGCACGGAGCTGTCCTTCCAGTTTTTCCCTTCGTTGCAACCCAGCAAGTCCGCACGGGACAGGGCCTTCCCAGAGTCCCAAAAAACGTCCATAATTTCCATTTCGCTTTTCGTCAGTACCATGGCTAAACCTCTCTCAACTCTTTTCTACATTATATCGGTTTTGTAAAAATTTGTCAATTATACGGCTGTCGAAATCCATAGTATTATTCTTCCGATTTTTGGTAAATATGCCTATCTGTCCACCAGCAGTGGAAACACCACTACAATCCCTGTAAATTCTCCCCCCGCAATTCCGCTGCCAGGTAATCTGCCAGACGGGAAATCACCGCGCCATTGGTGGGACGGGTTGCCCCATTCCCAAGCTCCGGAGAAAAGTATTGCTGCCACGCCCCGCTGTTTTGCCGCTGCCACGCCACTTCAATGGCGGTGCGAATGGAACGCTCCACCTGGGTAACCGTCGCATTGCATTTGCGCGCTACCTGAACGTACAGTTCCTTGGTGATGGTCTGGGCCGGATTCTGCCGAAACAGCAAAATCGCCTCCCGCAAATACCCATAACCCTTCAGCTTGGTAGGCACCCCCAAATACAGAAGCATATTGGAAACCATAGTGATGGGGTCCGGACTGGAAAACAAAGGCATTTTCAAATTCTGACTCAAGTCCCCGATGCGCGCCACCACTGCCGCTGTGTCGCAGGGCTTTACCATTACATAGCCCACACCCAACCGCTCCATGGTCTGGGTCATATAGCCACTGAGCAGCCGTGTGGTAACCAGTACCACCGGGTGAATGTTGCTCTCCGCGGTCTTTTGCAGCAAGCTGATGCCGTCCAATCCCGGCAGCATCAAATCCAGCACCACAATATCCGGAGCAAAGCTTTGCATAACCTTCAGCGCTTCATGTCCCTCTTTTGCCTGACGGATTCGGTAGCTGCCGCCCAGGGCATTGCGCAGCTCTGCGCGGAATTCGTCGCTTCCGTCGGCAATCAGCAGTTTCCGCTTTTCCATAGCACTTGCACCTCTTTATCCAAATTTTACCTATAAGATACCACGGAAAATCAGCCATTTCAATTTCCCAAAACCGGGTGTATTTCGATATTTTTCGACAGCGCCCCCGAAAAACCGCCCCTCCCCTGCCTAACGGCGCAAAAAACAGGAACGCAAGCTTTGCGTTCCTGTTTTTTATAAATTCGATTATCCGAAAATGTCGTCCCACCAGCTGCCGCTGCTTTCCGTACTTCCCTCGGTAGGCATGTTTTCCGGGGTTTCTTCGCTATTCTGAGCAGGCTTTTCCTGTAGGGTGATTTCCAGCTCAATCATTTTGTATCCACGCAGAACCGTAATGGTGGTGGTATCCCCCGGCTCAAACTGCCGCAGCGCACGGGTCAAGGTGGCAAGAGAATTTACTTCATAGTCCCCCAGGGCGAAAATATAATCCTGGGCCCGAAGGCCTGCCCTGTGGGCTGCTCCGCCGTTTTCCACGCTTACTACCTGAAGCATAGTGTCGCCCACATCATTGGACACATTCATAACCATAACGCCCAAATAGGCGGTTGACACATAGCCCTTGTCCCGAATCTGGTCGATGGCATCTTTAATGTCGTCAACAGGCACAGCGAAGCAAATACCCTCAATAATGGCGCCGGAAGAAGATGTGCCGGTATACTTGGAGGTGGTAATGCCCACAACCTCCCCCTTCATGTTAAACAGTGGGCCGCCGGAGTTTCCGGAGTTGATGGCAGCATCGGTTTGGAGCATATCAATAACAGTTCCGTCGGTGGTAACGGTGCGGTCCTTACCGCTGATGACTCCTGCAGTAAGGGAAGCTGTCAGCTCACCCAGGGCGTTTCCAATGGCAACCACATGGTCGCCTACAATCAAATCATCGCTGCTGCCAATGGTTACTGCGTGCAAATCCGTAGCATTAATTTTCAACAGCGCCACATCGTTGGTTTCGTCGGAGCCGATTACCTCCGCCGGATACTGGGTATCGTCGTAAAGCACAACTGTAACGGAGGTTGCATCATCAATGACATGGTGGTTGGTAATGATATAGCCGTCGGGTGAAATAACAAAGCCGGAGCCGGAGGACGCGCCCTGCACGGTCTGTCCGTACTGGTCCTGCTGAATGATGCAGGAAATGGCCACCACGCTCTTATAGTTTCTGGCGTATACCTGGGCCTCGGTCAAACCATCCGGTGAGGCGTTGGGACTGCCGGAGATGGAATTTCCGTTGCCGGTGAAGGAGTTGTCCTTCACCGTTTCCTCCAGCTTTTCCATGGCGGCCTCCAAATTGTCCAGCTTCTTTTCATAGTCCTTCTGCTGGGCCTTCAAAAAGCCGCTCATAACAAGCGCGGTAATGCCACAGCCGGTGGCAACCAGAGCCACCGCCAGCGCGGTCGCCAGGATCCGCTTGCCCCACTTGCCAGGCTTCTTTTTCATTTCGGGGGCAGACGCCTCCAGGGCTTCTGCCTGTTCCGATTCTTCCGCATGGGCTTCCATCTGTTCTTCGGCTTCCTGCAAAGCCTCCTCCCGGGCCGCTTCTTCCGGCTGGGGTTGAGGCGCAGCGCCACTTACCGGCAGCTGATCAAAGCCGTCAATTTCGTACTGGTTATCCATGGTATTTCCTCCCAAGTCATTCAGGTTTTGGTAGTATCATAGCGGCGGAATATGACAAAAATGTGTACATCGCCGAAACAAAATATAAACAACCTGCCAAAGCGATACTATCATACCCAAATTCCCGTCTTTCGTCAAGCAAAAAGAAGAATGCGGCGGCAAACGCCGCCGCAGGGAAAGCCTTACTTTTTCCGGAAGGACTTGCAGTCGGTGCACTGGTCCATGGCAGGATCGCTCTCATGGGTGCCCACCAGAATCCGTTCCAGAGAGCAGAAATTGGCGCTGTCGCAATGATAGGCGCAGCTCTTTACGGTGCATTCAATGCTCTTGTTTGCGTGGTCGTTCATGTTGATTACCTCCTTTTTTTGAGTACATAGCTAGTATGAACACTTTTCCTCAAAATATGTTGGAATTTTCTCCGTTTCTGCATTGTATAATTTGCATAATTATATTTTTGTTTGCTTGTCTAAATTTCCGTTTTTGCACAACTTTGTTGACTATATGACTATGTTTATGCTATTATAAAAATAACCAGAAAATGGAAGGAGTGATGAATATGGCTAATAAGAAAGCTTTGATTGTGCTGTTCTTGCTCATTGTCGCAACTGTTGGGTTTCTTGTATGGGAATATCATGACCGTTTGGGCCCACAGCTAAGTGAGGCGCAAAAAGTAGCCATCAGCGCTGCATGCGATGATGCAAGCATTGGACCTGTGAACTGGGATGCAGGAGACGGCCATGCGGGCTCAGTACGGTATTACGGGAATTATAAGGGCTACGATGTATTTCTACTCTTCGAGGAACCCGGCGTTACAGACTGGGAGCCCTGGGAACCATATTACACTATTATGCAGTCTGGGGGCCTTAAATTTTACGCATATAAAGACGGTGCGATCCGCACGGTAGAACAACTGGTGGAAGATGGTACGTTTGGGGATGATGAGCTTGAGAAAATCCTAAAACAGCACAACCACCGTAGATATGTATATACACCTGGCTGGAGGATGGAAGCATGTTAAAGAAATTGT
>JAZOQT010000025.1:0-20147 GCA_045656245.1 Faecousia sp. | reverse complement strand
GTCTAGCAAATTTTACTCAAGAATTTTCGTTGGCTGTTATTCGTTCACTTTTAAACGCTTAAACAATCCATTTATTGTCCAAGGTGTCTTAGTTTGTCTCACATTATTCAATTTACAAGGTACAGTCCCAACCGCTCACGCGGTCAGCTTGCTCATTCTAGCATAATCAACAAAGTTTGTCAAGAACTTTTTTCATTTCTTACAAAAATTTATTTGATTTTTTGCTGTTTTTCACAAGACCCAAGCAGGCGCCGGCATATCGTATCAAATTCCCCTTCCGTTGTCAAGGATATTCTTATTATTTTCCTGCAAAAAAACAAAGGGGAGCCATTTCTGACTCCCCAAATTTACAATGATTCTTATGACACGTCTTCAATCAAGCCGTAGCCACCGTCATTTCTGCGATAGACCACAGCGAAGGCGCCGTCATGATCCTCGTCCCGGAATGCAAAGAAATTATGCTCCAGCAGGTTCATCTGCAGCACCGCTTCCTCCCGGGTCATGGGCTTGAAGGCAAACTGCTTGATGCGAACGATGCTCAAATCGTCCTCTGCTTCTTCCGGCGTGAAGGAGGTTTCTTCCACGGTTCTTGTAAAGGCATCCTGCCGCAGTCGGCGGGCAAGACGGGTTTTGTTCTTGCGAATCTGTCCCTCAATGGTGCCCACAGCGGCATCGATGGAGGCAAACATATCGGATGTGCTTTCTCTTGCCCGGAACCAGGTATTTGCCCCGTGGACAGTCAGTTCCACATTGTTCCGGTTCTTTTCCACAGAAAATACAATCAGTGCTTCCGCATCCTCCTCGAAGTAACGGGCGAGCTTCATGACTTTCTTTTCGGCATAAGAATGCACATTGCCCGGCAGCTTGACTTTTTTCTCACTAAATTGAAACTTCATATGCGGCAGCTCCTTTCGTTTCACCATTGCTTCGGTGTACTTATACTATACCATATTTCCCCCCATTCGACAAGGGGAAATATGTCAGGTTTCGTCGGCGTCCTCTTCCTCGTCCTCCAGCAGCGCCATCATGGTCAGGCTGTACAGCGATTCTGCTTTCTTTTCAAATATCTTGCCAAGCCGTATCGCCTGCTGCTGATTGGGCGCCATCAATTCCAGGGTCATCAGATTGCCTTTTTCGTCATCCAGGGACATCACCGTGGAAAACGCTCCGTCCCCCCGGGGGGAAATCCGGGTTTTTACAAATCCGGAACGGCGCACCCGACGGTTGTACCGGGAAACGGCATTCTCTGCCAACTGCTTTACCGTAAAGGCAATGGAATCCGCAGTCAGCTCCCCGTCCTGGCGGCCCTTTTCTGTAATCACGTATTTCCCGGGCTGTTCCTCTGCAAGGTGGCCGGAGGCAACCATTTCCGGAACCGCAGTACACACGTCAAAATAACTCAAGCAATCGTCCTGATAGCACAGTTCATAAATCTGCTGTGTTGTCAACGGATAGTCGCACCGGGCCGTTACATATAGAATCAGCACCTTGACATCCATCATATCATGAATAAATCCCAGTCTTTGCACAATACCACCTCTTGATTTCATTATACAATAACACGGTAAAAAATCAAGCACATACCGCCGTCTTATTACATATTCTGGGGCGAAAGGGTGATATTTATGAATAAGGTTATTCTATGTACCGCAGGCAACAGCCCCGCTTTGGAATATGCCCGGGAAAATCTGATAAACCGCGGCATCTCCGTGGTAGACATTCCCGCCCCCGATATAACCCACCTGCTGCTCCCCGTTCCCAGCTTTGAAGCCGACGGACGCATACGGGGAGGCGGTATTCTGCAGCACATACTGGCCGACCTGCCGGAAACGGTTACAGTAATCGGAGGTAATTTACAAACCCCTGCTTTGGCAGGCTACAAAACGCTGGACCTGCTTTCCGACGAGACTTACATTGCCCAAAACGCCGCCATCACCGCAGACTGCGCCCTACGGGTTGCAGCCCAGCAGCTTCCCGCAGTTTTTTCCCAGTGTCCCATTCTGGTTGTGGGCTGGGGGCGTATTGGAAAATGCCTGGCAAAGCTGCTGCAGGCAGTGGGAGCAAGGGTTGCTGTGGCTGCCAGGAAAAGTGCAGATCGAGCCACCTTATGCGCCTTGGGCTTTGCCACAGAGGACGCCGCCAAGCTTGGGCCGGGGCTTGCCAAATATCGTGTAATTTTCAACACCGCTCCCGCCGTGGTTATCAATGAGGAACAGGCAAAATACTGCAGCAGCGACTGCATAAAAATTGATTTGGCCTCCCGACCGGGTATTCTGGGTAACCGTGTCATTTCCGCAAGGGGGCTCCCCGGGAAAATGGTGCCGGAAACCTCGGGGATTCTCATTGCCAAAACCGTAATTCGTCTGCTGGGCGGAAAGGGGGCGTAGGTATGAACATCGGCTTCGCCCTGTGCGGCTCCTTTTGTACCTTTTCCAAGGTGATCCCCGTTATGCAGGAGCTGGCGCAGGACCACGAAATAACCCCTATTCTCTCCCCCGCCAGCTACACCACGGACACCCGATTCGGAACTGCGCAGCAACACATTGACCGCATTACCGCCATTTGCGGCAAAGCCCCGCTGCACACCATTGCCCAGGTAGAGCCCATTGGCCCACGGAAGCTGCTGGACGCGCTGATTATTGCTCCGTGTACAGGCAACACCCTGGCAAAGCTGGCCCACGGCATTGCCGACACCTCGGTAACCATGGCGGCAAAAAGCCATCTGCGTAATGGGCGGCCCATTGTCATCGCCGTTTCCACCAACGATGCCTTGGCAGGCGCCAGCGAAAATATCGGCAGGCTTTTGGGGCGAAAGCACTACTACTTTGTTCCCTTCGGGCAGGACGACTGGCGGGAAAAGCCCACCTCTATGGTAGCGGACTTTTCCAGAATCCGAGAAACCCTTGACCGGGCAATGGAAGGCCTGCAGCTTCAGCCAATACTGTTGCAGTCATGACCATGTACAAAGGAAAAAGGTCCGGGGCGCTGCCCCGGACCTTTTTACAGATTGTCAATTTCCTTCAGCCACAGGCTCCCGGCAGCATCGCTGGGCATCATCCAGTCTCCACGGGGAGACAGCCCCAGATTGTCCACCTTTGCCCCGTCAGGCATACAGTTTCGCTTAAACTGCTGGGTAAAGAAACGGCGGCAGAAGGTTTTCAGCCACTTTTTCACGGTTTCCCCGTCAAAATCCTCCCGGAACACGCTGCAGGCAAGACGGTATATTTTCTCTGGGGTAAAGCCGTAGCCCAACATATGATACAGAAAGAAGTCATGCAGGATATACGGTCCCACCAAATCCTCCGTCTGCTGGGAGATATTGCCCTGGGCGTCCGGGGGCAGAAGCTCCGGACTGATGGGCGTATCCAGAATGTCCGCCAAAGTCGCCTGCGCCTGGGAAAATTGCGGTTGCTTCGCCACCTCTGCAATCACCCGGGAAATCAGGGTTTTGGGAACGGAGGCATTTACGCCGTACATGCTCATATGGTCGCCGTTATAGGTGCACCACCCCAACGCCAACTCCGAAAGGTCGCCTGTTCCTACCACAATACCGCCCACCATGCCGGAATAGTCCATAAGAATTTGTGTCCGCTCCCGGGCCTGGGAATTTTCATAGGTGCCGTTGTGAACACTGCTGTCGTGGCCAATGTCCGCAAAGTGTAGGTTTACCGCATTTTTGATGTTGATTTCCTTGGAAGTGATGCCCAAATCCTGCATCAGCTTCCAGGAATTTTGATAGGTGCGGTCAGAAGTTCCAAAGCAGGGCATGGTAACACCGTGAACATCTGTTAGCGGCCGACCCAGCTGTCGCATAGCCTCCACAGCCACCAAAAGTGCCAAGGTAGAGTCCAAACCTCCGGAAATGCCGATTACCGCTTTTGCGCCAATCACCTGCAGCCGCCGTTTCAGGCCCAATACCTGCAGGCGGAAAATTTCCATGCAGTAGGCCTGTCGGCTTTCTTCGTCCCCGGGGAGGAAGGGCAGCTTTTGCGCAGGATAGTTTGCCCCGTCGCACCGCAGGCCGCCGCAGGAAATCTCCAGCACCGGAATGCGGGGATTTTCTCCAAAATACCGATTTTTTCTTCTGTCTGCCCGGACACGCCCCAGATCGCAGTCTGCTATCAGCAGATAGTCGGTTGTATCCTGGGCGGCGCTTTCTGCCAGCAATCTGCCATTTTCACCAATGATGCTGTGCCCGGAATACACCTTATCCGAGGTAGACTCGGTGCTGCCGGCAGAGCAAAATGCGTAAACGCAGCTGCAGCCAGCGCTTTGGTGCTTCACCAATTCCCGGCGGCTGTCCCGCTTCCCTGCGGATTCCGGCGCTGCAGAAAGATTTAGAATCACTTCTGCGCCGGAGATTGCCAAATCCGCCGATACCGGAGCAGGCGTCATCAAATCCTCGCAGATTTCCACCCCAAGAACCGTTTCATTCCCCAGCTGCAGCAGCCGCTGACCAAAGGGAATGGCCTCCCCCGTCAGCCCCAGAGCTTCCGCAGGAAGCGCAGCATCCACCCCCTTGCCGGAGGTGAACCAGCGGCTCTCCCCGTCGGGCAGGTAGGTTTTGGGAACCACGGATAGCAGCTTGCCGCCTCGGATTACGCCGGCGCAGTTATACAGCCGATTGCGCATCCGCAGGGGAAAACCGATTACCGCTGTCAAGTTGGGGCAGAGGGCGCTGCTCTTCAGAATGTCCCGCAACGCCGCTTTTACACCATCGAACAGAGTATCCTGCAAGAACAGGTCGCCGCAGGTATAGCCCGTTAGAGAAAGCTCGGGAAACAGCAGCAAATCTGTTTCCGCCTGCTCTGCCTTCTGTAAATATGCGCAAATATCCTGCGCATTTTTTTCCGTATCTCCCACCTGCACCGGTGGTACGGCACAGGCAATGCGAATATAGTCCAGCATAGGAATCCCCCCAGACAATTTGATAATCTTATCATAACACATTCTTTCCATTTTGCAAAGAAAAATGTGTTTCGTCCCTTTCCTGTCCTATCCAACAAAAAAGCCCCCTCATAATGAGGGGACCAAAGGACCGGTTACAGCACCCGTCTTGCGCCCAGGTACCGGGCAGACCAATAGGAGTTGCCAAGGGAAGTAATCACCACACCCTTACTGGAAGATGCATGGATAAACTGATTGTTCCCCACATAAATGCCCAGATGGGACACACCGCTGCCGCTGGTGTTGAAAAATACCAAATCGCCCGCCTTCAAATTGGCCTTGGACACTGCCGTGCCCACCTTATACTGTTCCTTGGAAGTACGGGGCAGAGAAATACCATGGGCCTTGAATACATACTGCGCAAAGCCGGAGCAGTCAAAGCCCTTGGGGCTTGTGCCGCCCCAGAGATAGGGCACACCCAGATACTGCTTTGCCGTGGCCACAATTTTATCGCCTGTGGCCTGGGGCTTGGGGTTTAATGCCTCCGGACTGGGGGTAACCCCTGTGGACTTGCCGCCGACAAAGAACAGCGGCTTCTTGGCAGAATCCCGATTCTCATAGGGGATTTCCGTCAAATCCACATAGTCGCTTCGGATATAACCGATTTTATTGCCGTAAATCACCTTGAACCAGCTGTTGTTGATACCGATGATGTACGCCCTTTCATTTTGGGAAGCAACTGCTACAACGGCGTTGCCCGTACCGGGGCCACTGCGGATATTGACATTGGTGCCATTGATTCTGCCGTAGCCCAATTCCACATTTTCCCGGGTAACTGCCTGCAAATACTTGCCGCTCATATATCCGGTTTGCAGATTGAAGCTTACCTTGTACCAATCCCCCACCTTATCCAATATCACCGCCACTTCATTGCGGTAGGCATAGTCCAGGGTTTGGCTATCTGTGGTCGGCCCACTGCGCAGTCGCAGAGAAGATGCATCGATAAAGGCGACACCCTCTTTCATCTGCCGTTCACCGGCCGCCTGTGTGGGCATACAAAATACGCCCATAAAAACAAAAAATGTCAGCACAAGGCTGACAATACGCTTAAAACAATTCATACATTGCCCTCCGTCTTACTTGAGAAAATTACTTGCCAGCCAGAGCACGCTCCAGCCACACACAGCCAAAATCCAATGCTGTGTAAAGTCCGTCTTTTTCGCCCTTCTTCACCACGCGGTCCCGGCTCTTTGCCGCCGGGTCGGTAAGCTGAAGCTGGACAGACACCTTGGTGGCCACATCCAAATCGCCCACCTTCTTGCTCTCCAAAATCTGGAGCATGACAATGTGGGTATCTGCCATGGAGCCGTAATAAACGAGATTGTCCTTCCGCATCAGCGGATGGCCCTTGTACATTAAAACTGCCTTTTCGTCAGCCATATCGGTTACCTCCTTGCACTAAAATTGTAACACTTTGTAACCTTTTCGTCAATGCCAAAGGGCGAATTGACAGAACTTGGCAGGAAACAGCGGTTACCGGAGAACATGGATTCTGTAAGACGGAGGGGGAGTATGAAATTAAGGAAAAAGGGGCCTTTGCCTTGGCAAAAGCCCCTTGCCGGAAACAAATCTTACTGGAGATAGCACCGCACCAATTCCTGCAACAGCTCGTCCCGGTCCAGCTTGCAAATCATACTGCGGGCGTTGTTGTAGTTGGTGATATAGGTGGGGTCTTCCGTGAGAAGGTAGCCAACAATCTGGTTCACAGGATTGTAGCCCTTCTCCTGCAGAGCGTCAAATACGCTACGAAGGATTCGGCGCATATTTGCCTTGTCATCTGTGGGAACTGTGAATTTTAAGGTATCCTTATCCGTCATGGTATCGACCTCCTTTGGTATATTGTAGCTATTATAGCCCAAAAAAACTGCGGTGTAAAGCCCTGTTATAAAAATTTTTGTTAACGCAGGACCGCATCCAGCTTTTCTGCAAGGGCAGAAAGCACCTTATTCAGCACATTTTCCGAATCCGCGTCGGTCAGTGTCCGGTCGTCGGCGCGCAGCTCCAGAGAGAAGGCAAGGCTCTTCTTCCCCTCGGGGATTCCCGTACCGCGGTACACGTCAAAGAACTTCACACTGCGTAGCAGCTTTCCGGCAGACTGGGCAATGGTACTTTCCACCTGGGCCACAGTAACTGCCTCATCACACACAACAGACAGGTCCCGCGTAACACTGGGGTACTTGGGCAAGGGCGAGTAGGTGGGCTCCGGCAGAATCAGCTCGAAGGCCTTGGTGAAGTCCAGTTCTGCGCAGTACACCTCGCAGTCCAGACCGTAATTCTGGGCAACCAGGGGGTGAACCTGTCCCATATAGCCCAGCTCCACGCCGGCAATGCGCACCATGGCGCAGCGTCCGGGATGATAGGAAGGATTGTCCTGAACGGCGGTGAACTCCGCTTTGGGCAAGCGCAGACCGGAAAGAATCGCCTCCAGCTCTCCTTTCAGCGTGAAGAAGGTTTCCCCGGCGCCGTAGGTGCCCAAAAGGAGCATTTTCGGCTCTTGAGGCAGGGTTTCTCCTGCAACAGGCAGGTAGATTTTCGCCAGCTCGTACAGCTTTGCCGCCCTATTGTGGTAGGCATTGTTACGGCTCAAAATATCCAGCATAGAGGGCAGCGCAATGGTACGCATGATGGAAGTATCCTCCCCAAGGGGGTTCTGGATTTTCAGAGCATTGCGCAGCGCAGAATCCTTAGGCAGACGAATCTGGTCAAATATAGCAGGAGAAACAAAGGAATAGGTGATGATTTCGCTGTAGCCCAGGCTCCGGCACAGGCCTCCCGCCTTGGCTTCCGCCTGCATATAGGGGGTGTAACCGCCGGTGGTGGAGGTCTTAAAGGCGGTGGTAGGAATGGCATTGTAGCCGTAGGACCGGCCAACTTCCTCTGCGATATCCGCCATCAGATTCAAATCCGGACGGAAAGAGGGCACATGAATGGTGTCTCCCTCAACGGGAATTTCCAGCAGGTTCAGGTATTTTACCATCTCCTCCTTGGAAATGTCGATGCCCAGCAGGCGGTTAATCTTCTCCGGCTCCAGAGCCACGGTTCTGGGAGCGGGGACATAATTGACAATATCAATAATACCGTCCAGCACATCGCCTGCGCCCAGCATTTCCACCAGCTCGCAGGCCCGCTGTACCGCAGGCACAGTCATCATGGGGTCCAGGTTCTTTTCGAACTTACCGGAAGCGTCGGTGCGCATACCCAGCGCCAGAGCGGTCTGGCGAATGGAAGTACCGTTGAAGTTGGCAGACTCGAATACCACCGTGGTGGTATCGTCCACAATTTCGGAATTTTCGCCGCCCATAATACCGGCAAGACCAATGGGCCGGGTATCGTCGGCAATTACCAGCATGCCGGGGGTCAGTGTCCGCACATTGCCGTCCAGAGTGGTCAGCTTCTCCCCTTCTTCCGCCTCCCGTACCACGATTTTTCCGGAGGAAACATAGCGGTAGTCAAAGGCGTGCATAGGCTGGCCGTATTCCAGCATTACATAGTTTGTGATGTCCACAATGTTGTTGATGGGCCGCACACCGTTGGCACGCAGCCGCTGGCGCAACCACTTGGGGCTGGGAGCAATTTTTACATTGGTAACCATTCGGGAGGTATAGCGGTTGCAAAGGGCCTCCGCGGGTACTTCCACGTCCAATTTCTCAAATATTGAGCCCACATCACTGCCTTTCACCACAGGCTCGTGGTGCTTCATCTGCTTGCCGAAAGCAGCGGCAGACTCTCTGGCCAGGCCGATGACGGAATAGCAGTCCGGGCGGTTGTTGGTAATTTCAAACTCCACCACAGTATCGTCATTGCCAATCACCAGGTTGATGTCATCACCGACCTTGCAGTCCTCGTCATTCAAAATCCAAATACCGTCTGCATAGGCGCCGGGCAGGTCGTTCTGGGTAAGGCCCAATTCCGCAAAGGAGCAGAGCATGCCGTGGGACGGCTCTCCCCGGAGCTTGCCCTTGGTAATATGCACACCGCCGGGCAGGTAGGAATTGTGCAGTGCCGCAGGCACCAGATCCCCCTGTTTTACATTCTGCGCGCCGGTAACAATCTGGACAGGGGCTTCCTCTCCCACATCCACCTGGCACACCCACATATGGTCGGAATTTTCATGGCGGACAATGGACAACACCTTGCCTACCTTTACATTCTTGATTTCCGCATCCATACGGGTATAGGTTTCCACCTTTTGTCCGAATACGGTCATGGTCTCCACATATTCCTTGTCGGAAACATGGGATAAGTCCACGAACTCCTCGTTCAGCCATTTTCTGTTGAGTTGCATGTGTTATCCCTCCTTAAAACTGGTTCAAGAACCGTACATCGTTATCAAAAATCAGCCGCAGGTCGGTGATTTTCAGCCGTCCCATAGCCATGCGCTCCAAGCCCATGCCAAAGGCGAAGCCGCTGTACTTGTCCGGGTCAATGCCGCAGTTACGAAGCACCTCCGGGTGTACCATGCCGGCGCCCAGCAGTTCAATCCAGCCCTCGCCGTGGCAGGTGGAGCAGACATTGCCGTCTACTTCTCCCGTACCGTGGCACTTGTGGCACTGCATATCCATTTCACAGCTGGGTTCGGTAAAGGGGAAATGGTGGGGACGGAAGCGCATTTGGGAATCCTCCCCGTAGATTTTTTTCATAATGGCAACCAGCGCGCCCTTCAAATCTCCCATGGTGATGTTCTCGTCCACCACCAGGCCTTCAATCTGGTGGAACATGGGGCTGTGGGTGGCATCGGCCTCATCCTTGCGGAACACGCGGCCGGGGGCCAGCATGCACAGGGGAGGCTTGTTATTTTCCATGAAGCGGATTTGCATGGGACTGGTCTGGGTTCGCAGAAGAACGCTGTCCTCATCATTAAAATAGAAGGTATCACTGCGGTCCCGGGAGGGGTGTCCCTCCTCGATGTTCAGCCGGGTAAAGTTGTAGCTGGCCAACTCCACCTCCGGGCCGTCCACCACGGTATAGCCCATGCCAACAAAAATCTCCTTGATTTCCTGAAGCACCATGTTCATGGGGTGCTGATGTCCCAGAGAGATTTCCGTTCCGGGAATGGTAACATCCACTGCCTCCGACTTAAGCTTCTGCTCCAGAACCTTGGCGCCAACAGTGGCTTTGCAGCTTTCCAGCTTGGCCTCAATATCGCTTCTTACCGCATTGGCCAGCTGACCCATCACAGGCCGCTCCTCTGCCGTCAGCTTGCCCATCATTTTCAGAACGGCCGTCAGCTCACCCTTTTTTCCCAGGTACTGCACCCGAAGCTCCTCCAGAGCCGCCGGAGTCTGGGCCTGTTCCAGGGCAGCCATGGCTTGGGAGCGGATTGTTTCCAATTGTTGTTTCATATCGTTTCCTCCTTGCGAGTCTTATCCAAAAATAAAAAGCCCCATCATCCCATACATTCGGGACGAAAGGACTTCCTTCCGCGGTACCACCCACGATTCGCCTTGCGGCGCACTTTCGATGCTGACACATCTAGACCGTTAACGCAGTCCTGCGGCACGCCCTACTGCTGGTTCAGGCGGCAGCTCCCGGGGGAAAGCCGATTTGCTGCACCCATGTGGCTCCCACCCGCCCACATTCGCTGAAACAGTGCTTTTTGCCATCGACAACCCGTTCATCGCTTTTACATATCAAACGAATAGTACCACAGTTTTTTCCAAAAAGCAAGTGCAAATCCAAAGAAAAACCGCCTTTTCAGGCGGTTTTTCCCATCTTAATTCTTCAGGCTCTGCAAGGGGGCGGGAATCCGTCCGCCCCGGCGGATAAATTCCGCAGCGCTTTCCCCGTGCACCGGCATGACAGGAGCCGTACCCAGCAGGCCGCCCATTTCCACCTTATCCCCCACAGTCTTACCCGGGGCAGGAATAATTCGCACCGCGGTGGTCTTGGAGTTGACCATGCCAATGGCCGCCTCGTCTGCAATGATGGCGGAGATGGTTTCCGCAGAGGTATCCCCCGGCACGGCAATCATATCCAGCCCTACACTGCACACACAGGTCATAGCCTCCAGCTTGGAAAGGGTGAGGGTTCCGCTCTCGGCAGCGGCAATCATGCCTTCGTCCTCGGACACGGGAATAAACGCCCCGGACAGACCGCCCACGTGGTTGGAGGCCATAACGCCGCCCTTTTTCACCGCATCGTTCAGCAGCGCCAGGGCCGCCGTGGTACCATGGGTGCCGCAAACCTCCAGCCCCATTTCCTCCAGAATCCTGGCAACACTGTCCCCCACTGCCGGGGTAGGCGCCAGACTCAAATCCAAAATGCCGAAGGGAACGCCAAGCCGCTTGGAGGCCTCCTGCCCCACCAGCTGGCCCATTCTTGTGATTTGGAAGGCCGTTTTCTTCACCGTTTCCGCCACCACGTCAAAGGGCTTTCCTTTCACGCTTTGCAGGGCATGGTATACCACGCCCGGACCGGAAACGCCCACATTCAGCACCGTTTCCGGTTCGCCTACGCCATGGAATGCACCGGCCATAAAGGGGTTGTCCTCCACTGCATTGGCAAACACCACCACCTTGGCGCAGCCCAGACCGTCGTTGTCTGCGGTAACGGCGGCGGTTTCCCTGATGATTCGTCCCATTTCCGCCACGGCATCCATGTTGATACCGGCCTTGGTAGAGCCCACATTGACACTGGCGCACACCCGTTTGGTATGCTTCATCGCCATGGGAATGGACTGCATCAGCTTCCAGTCGCTTTCCGTACAGCCCTTTTGCACCAGGGCAGAAAAGCCGCCGATGAAATTTACGCCGCATTTTTCCGCCGCAGCGTCCATTGTTTGCGCAATTTTTACATAGCTGTCCGTCTCGCAGGCAGCCGCAACCAGGGCAATGGGTGTAACGGAAATCCGCTTGTTTACAATGGGGATTCCAAACTCCCGCTCAATATCCTCCCCCACTGCCACCAAATCCTTGGCGCAGCGGGTAATTTTTTCATAGATTTTCTCACAGCAACGGTCAATATCTCTGTCCGCACAGTCCAGCAAACTGATTCCCATGGTGATAGTGCGCACATCCAGATGCCGCTTGTCAATCATGTCCTGGGTTTGGAGAATGTCTTTCGTATTCAGCATAGCGATTCCTCAAATCCGGTGCATAGCCTGGAAAATATCTTCCCGCTGCAGTCGAATGGAAAGGCCCATTTCCTTGCCCACATTCTCCATAGCAACCGCAAGCTCCGCCACGGGAATGTTGCTTGCGGATACATCCACCACCATCATCATGGTAAAATACCCTTGCATAACCGTCTGGCTGATGTCCAGAACATTGACATTGTACTGGGCCAATTTCACGCAAACCGAGCCGATGATACCCACCCGGTCCTGTCCCACTACGGTAACAATCGCTTTCATGTTTCTCTCCTTACACTTCATAGTCCGCGCTGTAACGGCTGGCAAGCAAATGGTGGAATTTCCCCTTTGCCTCCAGGTGCAGCGGGTGGATGGCGTAATCAGACAGCGCCTGCTTGCTTTCAAACTCGGAATACAGGGCATAGTCCAGTCCCTGATAGGCCTGCCGCACCTCCATGTGCAGTAAACCGGGGATTTTCCCCACCAGAGGCTCCAGGCAGGAGCGAATCAGCGCAACCGCATCTTCCTTATTTACGCCCTCTTTCAAAGTGTACATCACAATGTGCTTTACCATATTTATCTCCTTTACGCAAATACCGGAGCCGGATATCCGGCTCCGGTATGTAGGCTTTGCTTATTCGCCGTCTTCCTCGGCAGGTGCTTCCTCGTCCCCAGCAGACTCCTCAACGGGCTCCAGCAGGGCGCGGATAGACAGGGAAATCCGCTTGTTCTCTGCGTCGATTTCGGTAATCTTCACCTGAACCTCCTGGCCCTCTGCCAGAACGTCCTCGGGCTTGCCGATGCGCTTGTTGGCAATCTGGGAGATGTGAATCAGGCCGTCCACACCGGGCATGATTTCAGCAAATGCGCCGAAGGTCATCAGCTTGACAACCTTTGCATTCACAACATCGCCCACATTGTAGGTAGTCATAAACTGATTCCAGGGATTCATCTCGGCGGTCTTGTAGCCCAGAGAAATCTTGTGCTTCTCGGGGTCGAAGGAGATGACGTATACATCAATCTCGTCGCCCACGCTGACAACATCAGCCGGGGTCTTGATGCGGTTCCAGCTCAGCTCGGATACGTGAACCATGCCGTCCACGCCGCCGATGTCCACGAATGCGCCGTAAGAAGTCAGGGACTTAACGGTACCGTGGTACTTCTTGCCCTCTTCGATTTCTGCCCAAATCTTCTCCTGGTTGGCCTTGCGGGCTTCGGAAGAAACAGCGCGGATAGAGCCGATCACACGGCGGCGGGCACGGTTAACCTCGGTAATCTTCAGCTGTACGGTCTTGCCCACCTCAGCGGCCATATCGCCGCCCTTGGCAACGCCGGACTGGGAAGCGGGAATGAACACCCGGATACCCTTAACGGTAGCCACCAGGCCGCCCTTGTTCTCCTCGGTGATGGTGCCTTCCACAGTGGTCTTGTCCTCCGCGTAGGTAGCCATGTCGTCCCAAATCTTCATGCCGTCCAGCTTCTTCTTGCTCAGCTGTACAGTGCCCTCCTGGTCGTTCACACGAACCACGAAAACCTCGATTTCGTCGCCGACCTTCAGAATGTCCTCGGGCTTTACAGAAGGATCTGCGCTAACTTCGTCATAGGGAATGTATCCGGCGTGCTTGGTGCCCAAGTCCACTTGGACTTCGGTGTTGCCGATGCCTGTAACGATACCAGTTACCTTATCTCCTGTATTTAAAGTCTTGATGGACTGTTCCAGAAGTGCTTCGAACTCCTCCTGCACAGCATCAGCATTCATAATTTCGCTCATAGTCTTGTTGACCTCCTTTATTATCCATGCCGGTGTTGACGCACCGGCAGTGATTCCCACATTGACAGCGCCCCGGAAAAATTCCTTTTCCAGCTGGGCGGCATTGTCCACAAGGGCGACCTTGTCGCAATGCTCCCTGCAAATCATCACCAACCGGCCGGTATTGGAGCTCTTGGCGTCTCCTACCACCACCATGGCGTGATTTTTGGCGCTTAATTCGGCAGCTTCCGTCTGCCGCAATTCAGTTGCTCTGCATATTGTATCAAAAATTTTCAGGTTAGTAAACAGTTTTTTTCCAATTTGGACACTTTTTTTCCAGGATATTTCCGTAGAAGTGGTCTGCGACACCATGCAAACCGGCGTTTCCGGGGAAATTTCCCCGCTTTTTGCCCAGGCCTCCAGCTCTTCCGGTGTTTCAAAAATACGGCAATCACCGCACCAGCCGGCAATCCCCTCCACCTCGGGATGGGAGCGTGTACCCATGATAATAGGGAGTCTGCCTTCCTGCTCTGCCTTTTCCACAATGCCGTGAATCCGCTTGACAAAGGGACAGGTGGCATCAATAATTTCCACGCCCTTTTCCTCCAACCGACGGCAAACAGCCCGGGATACGCCGTGTGAACGGATAATCACCGTCATACCCTGCCGGGCTTCCTCGGCAGAATCAATCACCCGAACGCCCATATCGTTAAATTTGGCAACCACATGGCGGTTGTGGATAATGGGCCCCAGGGTTACCACCTGTCTGCCCTGGGCAGCCGCCTGCTCCACGGTTTCCACCGCCCGACTGACCCCGAAGCAAAAGCCCGCGCTTTCCGCTACTGTAACGCTCATAGAGAAATCTTCTTTCCGATAATTTCCCGAATAGCGGCCACCACAGCTTCAATGTCCATATCGGAGGTGTCCACCTTGACAGAATCCCGGGCCATCTTCAGCGGAGCAATCTCCCGGTGGGTGTCCTGGTAGTCCCGCTGCTGAATCTCCTTAAGAATGGTTTCATATACCGCCTTTTGCCCCTTGGCAATCAATTCATCGGTGCGGCGCTTTGCCCGCACCTCTGCGGAGGCAGTCAGAAAAATCTTTACATCTGCCTTGGGCAAAACCACCGTGCCGATGTCCCGTCCGTCCATAATGACATTGTACTGCTTCGCCACGTCCCGCTGCATATCCAGAAGCACGTCCCGCACCACAGCATGGGCAGAAACCAGGCTGGCCTTCTGGGAGATATCCTGGGTGCGGATTTCTCCGGCAACGTCCATACCGTTCATAATCATGTGCTGCAAACCATCCTCGTCATATTCAATACCGATGGTCAGCTCGTCAATATAGCGCTCCACCCCGTCAATATCCTTGGGACTGATGCCCCACAAATCCAGAAAGTAGGCAACGGTGCGGTAAATCGCGCCGGTATCCACATACTGATATCCCAGCTCCTTGGCAAGGCGCTTGGCGATGGTGCTTTTTCCTGCGCCGGCAGGGCCGTCAATGGCGATGGCATAGGTTTTGGCCATAATCTAAATCCTCATTTCTTATGTTCTTGTGTGCGCAGTTTGCTTAATGCGGCGGCTTCCCGTGCCACCACTTCATTGGCAGACAGCCCCAGCTTTCCGCCGGTTTCCTCCGGAGACAGAGGGGTCCCTCCCTCCAAACCGAAGCGCAGGGTCAGCACCCTGGCATCTGTTTCCTCCAGGCTATCCAACAGCTGGGCGATGCGCTGCCGCATTTGGAAATAGGCGGTGTCCTCCACTGCCTGCTGCTCCTCCTCTTCCTGCGGCTTCGGCTGGGCTTGCGCCTTTGTCCGTTCCAGCAGGCGGGCCGCCTCCAGGGTTTCCTCCACCGCGGAAGCTTCCTCCAGGGAAAGCCCCAAATCCTGGGCAATTTCCTCCAATGTGGGGTTTCTGCCCAGCTGTATCAAAAGACGCTTGTCCGCGCTGCGGTAGTCCTCCATAGCCTTTTCCAACTTCCGGCCCACGCCGTTGGCTCTTGCCTGCAAGGTAACGGTTTTTGCCAGTGTGCGGGCAATATAGCGGCTACAGTGCTCTTCGATATTGCCGCCTTCATAGCGCATGATGCCCTGCCACAGCCCCAGGCTTCCTTCCTGGATCAGGTCCAGAAGCAGAACACCCCGTCCTGCGTGGGTAAAGCTCATTTCCACCACTTTATGCAGCAGCAACGCTGTCAGCTTTTCCGGGGCTGCCGTGTCTCCATTCAGGTAGGCCTGCGCCAGCAGTTCTACATCGCCGCAGGCGGGCATTTGCGCCAGTTCCTGCAAATACAGACGCAGGGCATCATTTTCTTCCAGCCCCTCGGGGAGCTCCCCCGCTT
This sequence comes from Faecousia sp., assembly GCA_045656245.1. Taxonomy (GTDB): domain Bacteria; phylum Bacillota; class Clostridia; order Oscillospirales; family Oscillospiraceae; genus Faecousia. The sequence continues at coordinate 4,035 of JAZOQT010000025.1, read as the reverse complement.
CCACCAGCTGCTTTTCTTTTTCCAGCCGCTGGGCCAAGGCACCTGCGCCGAAATCCCCGGGCAGTCGGGAAATGTCCAACAAAATCTCCTTTTCCTCCAGTACGGAAAGGGCTTGCTCCATATCCTCCTCGGATTCCTGCTCCATCAAGGCCAGGAATCGGCCTGCAGGCAGCTCTGTCCCCGGACGCAGTCCGTCCAGAACCAGCTGCCACGCGCTCCGTTCAAATGTAAATTCCATCATGTCAGGAATTCCTCCAATCCCATGGTGCTGCCCAGCTTTTGCAGCTTGTCCATGGCCTGCTTTTCAATCTGCCGCACGCGCTCCTTGGTGATGTTCAAGCGCTTGCCGATTTGCTCCTGGGAATAGCACTTTCCGTCCTCCATGCCAAAGTGCAGACGCAAAATCAGCTGCTGCCGTTTGTCAAGATTGCCCAGCAGCTGTTCCATGGTGCGGTTCAGCTCCTGGCGTACCAATTCCTCGTAGGGCTGGGGGGATTGGGCGTTTTCCAGCAGCTTTCCAAATTCCTCATCATCCCCGGCAATGTGGGCTTCCAAGGAGCAGATTTCCGGATTCAGCTGCAGAATCCTGCTGATTTTTTCCGCCGGCAGGGAACACCGCAGGGCCAGCTGCTCCAAGGTAGGCTCTGCCCCGGTTTCCTGCAAAAGCGCCGCTCTTGCGCTGACAATCCTGCGGATTTTCTCCCCTGTATGGGGGGGCACACGAATGATGCCGTGGTTGTACAGGCAGCGGGTGATTTTCTGACGAATCCACTTGGTGGCGTATGTAGAAAACCGAAACTGGGGCGTATAGTCAAATTTTTCCGCCGCCACCAGCAGGCCGATACTCCCCTCCTGAATCAAATCCAGCAGAGGTACGCCGCGACCGGCATATTCCCGGGCCACACTGACCACCAGACGCAAATTGGCATTCACCATTTCCCGAATGGCATTTTTGTCCCCCATAGCGCAGCGCTTGGCCAGCGCCAGCTCCTGCTCCTGGGTAAGTCGGGGATACTCCCGAATGTCCCGAAGATACTGGGTTACATCTTCTTCCTGTCTTGCAGATTTCTCTTTCAGCTCAGCTGTCATGTTTGGAGTCCTTTTCTTTGTTTGAGCTTGTTTTGGAAAGCCAGCAAATCGTCCTCGCTGGTTACCTGTCCTGCCTGATATTCCGAGCGGACAGTGCGAATGCAGTCGGCAAAGGCCTCGTGATTTACAGTGCCTTCATTGCGCTGGTACAAATGGGTGATATGGGAAATTTCCTCCCCATTCAAATCCTCCAGCACGCCTACGGAAACCTCCAGCCCCTGACGGTACCGCCGGGAAAGCTGGTCAAACACGTTGCCCAGCAGCTTGGAGGAGAACATCTGCGCTGTTAACTCCTCCGTCTGGTTCAGCAGGGCCGGTTCCCGAAGAATTTGGGCAATAATGCCCTCCTCTGCCATGGCAGACTTGATATTGTCATAGCGAATGGAGCGCGCCTTGGGCTGCAGCGCCCGCTCCGGTGCCAGCAGGATTTTTTCCTGCTGCTTTTTTTGGTTTTTCTGCCGCCGCTTATAGGCCCGGTCAATCTCCATTTTCACGGCATCATAGCTCACCGAGGCTACCTCTGCCACCCGGTTACCGTAAACCTCCCGCTGGACAGAGCTGCCCAGGGTACAAATCAAATCCGCAGACTCCTGCAGGAATTTCACCTTCTGGTCGTCCTGCCGAATGTCATATTTCCGCAAAATGGTGTTTAGCTGATACTCCACCCGATTGGTAGAGCTCTCCAGAAGCACCTTGAAGCCGTCCGCTCCGAACTTATGCAAAAATTCGTCCGGGTCCTTGGCATCCTTGATTTGCAGAACCTTCACCTGCAGGCCTGCCTTTTCCAAAATAGGAACGGCGCGCTGGGTGGCATTCTGCCCCGCCTTATCCCCGTCGTAAATCAGAATAATCTGGTCTGCATACCGGGTCATCAGCGCGGCCTGCTCCTCCGTCAGACTGGTGCCCAGGGACGCCACCGCGTTGTCAAAGCCATATTGGTGCAGCGCCACCACGTCGATGTTGCCCTCCACCAGAATCAGGCTTCCCGCCTTGCTTTTCTTGGCAAGGTTCAGACCGAACAGATTCTTCCGCTTGTTAAAAATCATGGTTTCCGGGGAATTGAGGTATTTGGCGGCGTCGGTATCTTTTTTGATAATCCGTCCGCCAAAGGCAATCACATTTCCCCGCACGTCGATGATGGGGAACATCAGTCTGTCCCGAAAACGGTCAAAAAGATTGCCGTTTTTCTGGGACACGGTACAAAGACCGCTGTCCTTCAGCTCCTGGTCGGTGTAGCCCTTGGCCCGCATAGCCTTTACAAGGCTGTCCCAGCTATCCGGGGCATACCCCACCCCAAAGGTGGTCAGAATCCCCTTGCTCATGCCACGGCCCAGAGCATATTCCAGAGCCTGCTTGCCGACAGGACTATACAGCTGGCTGTGGAAAAAACGGGCTGCTTCCTTATGCAGTGCCCACAGCCGCTCCTGCTGATGGTACCGGCTTTGGTACTGCTCGTCCTCCGGCACAGTCATGCCCACCCGCTTTGCCAAAGCCCGTACGGCGTCAGGGTAGCTGAGCCCCTCAATTTCCATTTGGAAATTAATCACGCCGCCGCCCTTATGGCAGCCGAAGCAATAGTAGATACCCTTATCGGGAGAAACGGAGAAGGAAGCAGTCTTTTCCCCGTGGAAGGGGCAAAGGCCAAACATATTCGCGCCGGAGCGCTTCAAATTCACATGCTGTCCTACAACATCCTCAATGGGATTGCGGGCAACCAATTCGTCAATAAACGATGCAGGAAATGCCATATTCCGTTCCTCCTTTCTTTTATCTTGTTATTATATCACATTATCCACGAACTTGCCAAGTCGCAGGAATAAAAATCTCTGTATATTTGTCCACAGCATATTTATCCGTCATGCCGGCAATATAGTCGCAAACCGTACGCTCCATGCCGTCAAAGGAAAGCTGGGGCTGAAAGTCCCCGGGAAGCTTTTCCGGGTGATTTACATAATACTCATACATACGGGTGAGCATTTCTTTTGCCTTGCTCTCCTCGCTTTTTGCCACGGGATTCCGGTAGACACGCTCAAACATAAATGCGCGCAGGTCCTGCAGGGCCTTTCCCACCTTATCGGAAAGGACTATCTCCCCAGCCTCCCGGGAGGTAACAATGGCGTCGCACACCAGGGTATTGAGTCGTTGGCGATAGCTTGTACCCAGAGTCTGGGCAATCTCCTTGGGAATGTCCTCACTGCTTAAAATACCGGCCCGCACCGCATCGTCAATATCGTGGTTGACGTAGGCAATCTGGTCGCTTTTGCGTACCACCATACCCTCCAGGGTATTGGGAAGCACGTCTCCCGTATGGCCCAGAATGCCCATGCGGACTTCCTCTGTCAGGTTGAGTCCGTTGCCGCTGTTCTCCAAAACGTCCACCACCCGAAGACTCTGCTCATTATGGCGGAAGGGCGCTCCCAGACAGCCGCTGAGGGCAACCTCGCCTGCATGGCCAAAGGGGGTGTGTCCCAAATCGTGGCCCAGGGCGATGGCCTCTGCCAAATCCTCATTCAGCGCCAACGCCCGGGAAATGGTACGGGCGATTCTGGAAACCTCCAGGGTGTGGGTCATGCGGGTACGGTAATGGTCTCCCTCCGGCCGCAGAAACACCTGGGTTTTGTGCATCAGACGGCGGAAGGCCTTGCTGTGGACAATTCTGTCCATATCCCGCTGGTAGCAGGTGCGCACGTCCTCCGGACGGGTCTGCTCCGGCACAGGTCGGCCTGCGCTCCTGTCGGAAAAGGCCGCCTTCGGGTTCAAAAGACGGTGCTCCTGATGCTCCAATTCTTCCCGTATGGTCATACTTTCAACCTCCTATGTAACCGGAAATGCCCGATACTCCTTGCCGGTTTCTATGGCCTGCACAGTAGCGGCGGACATATCCGTAAGCCTCTGCAAAAAAGGCTCTGTGCTGTTTTCTGCCAGCAAAATCTCCAGCTCCACCTC
>JAZOQT010000024.1:0-17805 GCA_045656245.1 Faecousia sp. | reverse complement strand
AAAATAAAAGAATTGCTGTTTTGGGTCTGGGAGTGAGCAACCGTCCGTTGGTGCGGCTGCTGCTGGAATTTGGCTGCAGTGTTGTCGGCTGCGACAGAACACCCAGAGAGAAGCTGGACCCGGAGGTGCTGGAGCTGGAGCGGCTTGGTTGTATGCTTCGCTTGGGAGAAAGCTATCTGAGCGGCGTTGAGGCTGATGTGGTGTTTCGCACGCCGGGAATGCACCCGGGAAACCCTGCTATTGAAAGACTGCGGCAGACAGGCGCAGAGGTTACCTCTGAAATGGAAGTATTTTTTGAGGTATGCCCCTGTCAAATTATTGCCGTAACCGGCTCTGACGGAAAAACCACCACCACGACGCTTGTTTCGGAAATGCTGAAGGCAGAGGGAAAAAACGTGTGGCTGGGAGGTAACATTGGCACGCCTTTGCTTCCCCTGGTACGGCAGATGGGCAAGGACGATTTTGCTGTGGTGGAACTAAGTTCTTTTCAGCTGATGGATATGCGCCGTAGTCCCAATCGAGCGGTGATTACCAATCTTGCCCCCAATCATTTGGATGTGCATAAGGATATGCAGGAGTATGTGGAGGCGAAAACCAACATTTTCCGCTTCCAGGGCGATGGGGATTTGCTGATTGTCAATGGGGACAATGCCTTAACGAGAGACCTGCGTGGCCCCGGTGTTACCCGCAGCTTTTCCCGGCAGGGCAAGGGCCATGTGTGGCAGAGGGACGGAGTGATTTACCGGGCAGACAGAGCGGTTTTGCCTGTGAAGGACATATTGCTTCCCGGTGTCCACAACATAGAGAATTACATGGCGGCCATTGCCGTTACAGAGGGGCTGGTATCCCAGGAAACGGTTTGCCGCGTGGCAAGCTCCTTTGGAGGCGTGGAGCATCGCATTGAGCTGGTGCGGGTAAAGGACGGCGTGCGTTATTACAACGATTCCATTGCCTCCAGCCCCAGCCGTACCATTGCCGGACTTCGCAGCTTCCCGGAAAAGGTGATTCTCATTGCCGGCGGCTATGACAAAAACATTCCCTATGACGAGCTTGGACCGGAGATTTGCCGTCATGTGAAGCAGTTGGTGCTGGGCGGCGCTACGGGAGAGAAAATCCGCCGTGCGGTGGAAGCTGCTCCCGAGTATACCCCCGGAAATCCGGAGATCCTGTCCTGCGAAGATTTTGACAGCGCGGTTACCGCCGCGGTGCAGTTGGCGAAGGAACACGATGTGGTGCTGATGAGCCCTGCCAGCGCCGCATTTGACCAGTTTAAGAACTTTATGGTCCGGGGCGACCATTTCAAAAAGAGGATAATGGAGCTGTAATATGGACATTTCCAAAGGCATGAAGGCGGCCAGGAAGATTCTGCCGCTAAAATACTGCGGCGCAGTCATTGTGGCCGCGGGCACTGCTTCCCGCATGGGGGGTATTGACAAGGTGATGGCCCCGCTTGGGGGCGAGCCTATGATTGCGCGTACCGTGCGCACATTCCAAAACAGCCCTGCAATTGAGGAAATCGTGGTGGTTACCCGGCAGGACCTGGTGGGGAGAATCAGCGATTTGTGCCATGGCTTTGACAAGGTGCGTTGTGTCATTGTCGGGGGCGCCTCCCGTCAGGAATCGGTGCAAAACGGTCTGCAGGCGTTGTCCGGAAAGGTGAAGCTGGCGGCCATTCACGACGGGGCAAGACCTCTGGTTACCCAAGAAGTGATTGACCGCGCGGTGCGCGCTGCCCATACCTACGGCGCGGCTCTGCCTATGGTTCCCGTAAAGGATACCATTAAGGTTACCAAGGGCGGTCTGGTGGAAAATACCCCGGACAGGAATCTTCTCCGGGCCGGGCAGACACCCCAGGTATATGATATTGACCTTTTGAAATGCGCTTTGAAAAAGGCTGCAGATGACGGTGTAGAGGTAACAGACGACAGCGCTGCCGTGGAGCGGCTGGGAATGTCTGTGCGGATTGTCATGGGGGACGAGCGGAATATTAAGATTACCACCCCGCTGGATTTGAAAATCGGGGAGCTGTTTCTGGAGGAAATGGAATGAGAATCGGACATGGCTACGATGTACACCGTCTGGTGGAATGCAGAGATTTGATTTTGGGCGGTGTGAATATCCCTTATGAAAAGGGCCTTCTGGGGCACAGCGACGCGGACGTGCTGCTTCATGCCGTTTCCGATGCTTTGCTGGGAGCTGCCGGACTGGGAGACATTGGCAAGCATTTTCCGGATACGGATATGCGCTATAAAGGGGCAGACTCCCTGGAGCTGCTGCGGCAGGTGGCCCAAAAGGTAGCTGCCGCCGGATATCGGGTTAGTAACATTGATGTTACCATGATTGCCCAAAGACCCAAGCTGCGCGACTACATTCCCCAAATGGAGGAGAATATCGCCGCCGCAGTGGGAATCTCGGCGGGCAGGGTCAATGTAAAGGCCACCACCGAGGAGCATTTGGGCTTTACCGGCAGCGGTGAGGGCATGGCTTGCCATGCGGTGTGCTTATTGGAAGAGTAAAGGATGGAGCTTGCTCCATCCTTTTTTCGCACCCTTTCGACGGTTGACGCATAGGCTGTGCCGGGAGGGATATCTATGGAAGAAAAATGGCTGATTACCTTTCGCTCTGTTACCTTCGGACAGAAGGGAGAGCGAATTTTACACGCAGCAGGGATACCCTGCACATTGCAGCGCACACCGAAAGCGTTGTCCCAAAGGGGCTGCGGCTACTGCCTGCGGGTAGGGGGCCCGGATATTTTGCGGGGGGTATCCTATTTGCGGGAGAAGAAAGCTGAATTTGAAAAGGTCTACGCTCTGTCGGACAAGGGCTTGCCGGAGGAGCGGGAGTTATGATGTATCTGGACAACGGAGCCACCTCCTTTCCCAAGCCGGCGGGAGTGGTGCAGGCTATGGCAGCAGCGATGGCGCGCTGCACCAATCCCGGAAGGGGCGGCTATCCCATGGCAGAGGCGGCGGCAGAGGTGGTGTATGGCTGTCGGGAACGGGCTTCCCGACTGTTTCACTGCCAGCCGGAGCAGGTGGTGCTTACGGGAAGCTGTACCCACGGGCTGAATCTGGCCATTCGCACACTGGTTCGGCCGGGGGATAAGGTGCTGATTTCCGGCTTTGAGCACAATGCCGTTGTCCGTCCCTTGCACCTGCTGGGGGCTGAAACGGTGGTGGCAGGCAGAAGGCTGTTTGACTGGGAGGATACCCTGACGCAGTTTGCCCATGGGCTGAAGCAGGGCGTGTCTGCCGCGGTGTTTACCCATTGCTCCAATGTATTTGGGTATGTCTTGCCGGTGGAGGAAATGGCGGCGCTGTGCCGGCAGCATGGCGTGCCCTTTGTGGTAGATGCCGCCCAGTCGGCGGGGGCGCTTCCGGTGGATATGGAAAGCTGGGGCGCAGACTTTATAGCCATGTCGGGGCATAAGGGGCTGTTGGGTCCCCAGGGAACAGGGTTGCTTCTGTGCAACCGTCTGCCTGCGCCGCTTTTGGCGGGAGGTACGGGCAGTGATTCCAAAAACCGGGATATGCCTCCATTTTTGCCGGACCGGGCAGAGGCTGGCACCATGAATGTACCGGGGATTGCCGGTCTGGACGCCGGTATCCACACCGTACAGCGCCTGGGAGTGGACGCCATAGGCCGCCGGGAACATCAGGCAGCGAAAATTACAGCGGCTATGCTGAAAAGGCTGGGCTTTTCCGTTTTTTCAGGCCCTCACCAGGCGGGCACGGTTTCTTTTATAGCCGGGTGCGACTGCGAGGAGGCGGCGGAAAAATTAAGCAGGCAGGGGGTAGCGGTGCGGTCGGGACTTCACTGCGCGCCCCTTGCCCACGAAAGCGCCGGAACACTGGAAACCGGCACGGTGCGAATCAGCTTTGGAAGAACAGCCAATGCAGATCAGGTCGCCGCATTAGAGCAGGCAATTTACGCAGCAGGGCTATTTTGACACAAAATTTTTTGTTTTTCTATTGCTATCACCGGGCAAATCCGCTATAATAGAAAAGATAATAGGCTTGGTATGCAAATTTTGCAAAAACTGGCAAAAAAAGAAGGAAATGAGGGTGAGCGGGTTATGAATGGTGTGGTAGGATTTTTTCAGCAACTTGCCAATATGCACCTGACGGACTATCTGGATATTTTAATTGTTGCGTATCTGCTATATCGCCTTATCCCGCTGTTTAAAAGCACCGGAACCATGAAGGTGGCAGGCACGATTATTGCGATTATTGTCGTGGCGTGGCTGACGGAGGTGCTGAATCTTTACACCTTGAATTTTATTCTCAATCAGTTCCTGCAAATCGGATTGATTGCGCTGGTGGTGCTGTTCCAGCCAGAGCTGCGGCGCATGCTGGACCATCTGGGCAGAGTGCGTCTGCGCAAGCTGTTCGGTAACGCCAGCAGCCCCCAGGAAATGCAGCCCATCATCGCCCAGACGGTGCAGGCATGCGAGGTTATGAGCCGTGAGCGGATTGGCGCGCTGATTGTCTTTGCCCGGGACAACCGGCTGGAGGAGTATTTCAAAACCGGCACAGTGATTGACGGGCAGGTATCCGAGCAGCTGATTCGCAATGTGTTCTTCCCTAAGGCGGCCCTTCATGACGGCGCTATGATTATTCGGGACGGGAAGGTGGCGGTGGCCGGCTGTGTGCTGCCTCTGTCCGACAGCAGCCGCCTCAGCGCGGATTTGGGCACCCGTCATCGCGCCGGTGTGGGCATCAGCGAGGTATCTGATGCGGTGGTGCTGATTGTTTCCGAGGAAACCGGTACCATTTCCGTGGCAGTGGGTGGTATGCTGAAGCGCCACCTTGCCCCCCAGACACTGGAAAAGCTGCTGGCAAATGAGCTCTGCCCCCCGGAGACCAAGGAGGAGCAGAACGCTGTGGTACGGCTGTACCAGAAGCTGAAGAACAGCAAGGGGGAGAAGCATGAAAAATAAAATCATATACGCGTTGGTTTCTCTCGTGATTGCCTTTGGCCTTTGGACGTATGTGGTTACGGTGGTCAGCCCGGAGTCGGAGGAAACCTTCTATAAGGTTCCTGTGGTGTGGAACAACGAGGTGATTCTTAACGATAAGGGGCTTATGGTGCTCCCCGGAGAGACACCTACCATTACCCTAAAGCTGAAGGGCAACCGCACGGATCTGAACAATTTGAAAAGCTCCGATATTGCCGCAGTGGTGGACCTGGCAAAAATTGATGACGGCGGGGAAAAGAAGTTGGGTTACTCCCTGTCCTATCCCGGAAATACCACCTATGAGGTGATAGACCAGTACCCCCAGCAGATTTCTGTTTCCATTGCAGAGTCTGCCACCAAGGAAGTAGATGTAAAGCTTTCCTGCATTGGCTCCACACCGCCGGATTATATTGCCGATATTGACGGTGTTACCCTCAGTCATGAGAAGGTGAGCATCTCCGGTCCGAAGGCGGTATTGGAGCAAATCACACAAGCGGTGATTGAAGTGAATTTGGACGGGCAGAGCCAGTCCGTTATCCAGACCAGCCGCTACACGCTTTGCGATGACAACGGAAAGCCGGTGGATGCCAAGGCCGTAACAGTTTCTGTATCCGAGGTGGATATGACATTGCGGATTCTGCGGGTGAAAGAGGTGGAGCTGAAGCTGGATGTGCTTTATGGCGGCGGCAGCAATGCCGAAAACACCCAGATTATGATTGAACCTCAAACCATTAAGGTGGCGGGCGGAGATAAGCTTCTGGAAAGTCTGGAAAGTATTTCTCTGGGCACCGTGGATTTGGCAAAGCTGGCAGAGGGCGGAACCTTTACCTATCCCATAAACCTGCCCAAGGGTGTGGAGAATTTGTCCGATGCGGCAGAAGCAAAGGTTACCATTCAGTTCCAGGGCTTGGTTACCAAGGAACTGACCGTCAGCCCCATTGCGGTACGCAGCAGCAGCGGCGTAACCGTTACCCTGGGGAAGCAGCAGCTCAACGTGGTGGTCCGTGGCCCAAAGGCGCAAATTGATGCAATCACGGCGGCAAATGTCCATGCCGTGGTGGATTGCACCGGAGCAGAACTGGGCTCCGAGCAGTTTGATGTGCAATTTAACATTGATGGCGGGTTTGATGCCGTGGGCGTGGTAGGAAGCTACCCCATAGTGGCAACCCTGTCGTAAGATACAATTTAGACCGCGCCGGTAATTCCGGCTGGTAAAAAAGGGGATAATGACCTTGATTAAAAGTATGACCGGCTATGGCCGCAGCGTACAAACCTTAAACGGTCGGGAATATACCGTGGAAATCCGTTCCGTGAATAACCGGTATCTGGATTGCAGCGTAAAGCTTCCCAGAATGCTGTCCTTTGCAGAGGAGGCTGTGAAGCAGGCGGTAAAGTCCTGCGTCTCCAGAGGCAAGCTGGACGTTTACATTACCGTCAAATCCGAAAAGGGTGAGGACGCCACCATTACCCTGAACAAGGCTATGGTGGAGGGCTACCTTTCCGCTATGCGTGAGCTGGCGAAGGACTATGCCGTGCGGGAGGACATCAGTGTGTCCCTGCTTTCCAAAATGCCTGAGGTGTTTTCTGTGGAGAAGCCGGAGGTGGACGAGGAGCAGCTGCAGGCGGATTTGCTCGCTGTGGTTACCCAGGCGCTGGAGGGCTACAATGCCATGCGGCGCACCGAGGGCGCGGCGCTTTCCGAGGATCTGCGTAGCCGGGGCAATACCATTTTGGAATTGGTTTCCCAGGTGGAGCAGGGCAATGCCCAGACGGTGGTGGACTACCGCAGCCGCTTGTACGCCAAGCTGCAGGAGGTGCTGGCCAACACCGCTATCGATGAAAGCCGGATTCTGACAGAGGCCGCCATTTTTGCGGACAAGGTGGCAGTGGACGAGGAAACCGTTCGCCTGCGCAGCCATCTGGACCAGATGAACGCTATGCTGTCCGGCGGCGGCGCCGTGGGCAGAAAGCTGGACTTTTTGCTGCAGGAGATGAATCGGGAGGCCAATACCATCGGTTCAAAATGCACGGATGTACGCCTTGCCCGAATTGTGGTGGACATTAAGGCAGAACTGGAAAAAATCCGGGAGCAAACCCAGAATATCGAGTAAACAAACATACGAGGTATATTATGAAGCTAATCAATATCGGCTTTGGCAGTATGCTGGCGGCCCAGCGGATACTGGCTGTCGTTTCTCCGGACTCCGCTCCGGTGAAACGGGTGGTGCAGGAGGCCAAGGAACGGGCTATGCTCATTGATGCATCCTACGGCCACAAAACCAAGGCAGTGATTCTGATGGATACCGACCACGTGATTCTTTCCGCGTTGGAGCCGGAAACCATCTCCGCCCGGTTTGAGAGCAAGCAGGAGGACAAGGCATGAAGAAAGGAAGATTGTTTGTCATCTCCGGTGCTTCCGGTGTGGGAAAAAGCACGGTGCTTTCCAAGGTAATGGAAAATCGGCAGGATTTGAAGTTTTCTGTTTCTGCCACCACCCGTCAGCCCCGCCCCGGAGAGACAGAGGGTGTCAGCTATTATTTTGTCAGCCGGGAGCGGTTTTTGGATATGATTACCCAGGATGCGTTTCTGGAATACGATGTCCACATGGATAACTTCTACGGAACACCCAAACAGCAGGTCGACGACAAGCTGGAGTGCGGCAGCGTGATTTTGGACATTGAGCCCAACGGCGCATTTCAGGTGCGCAGCAAGCAGCCGGACGCTGTACTGATTTTTATTCAGCCCCCCTCTATGGCAGAGCTGGAACAGCGGCTTCGGGGCAGGGGAGATACCTCTGCGGAGCAAATTGACCTGCGGCTGGAGCGGGCCCATTGGGAAATGGAGCAGAGCAAAAAATACGATTATATTGTTACCAACGAGCAGGTGAATGCCTGCGCCGAGGAAATACTACATATCATCGCAAAAACCTGCGGTGAGGAATAAATGGAGGAAATTGCGTATGTTGTACCCCCCGATTGCAGACCTTTTGAAAGATGTGGACAGCCGTTACCTGCTGGTGAACGTGGTTGCCCAGCGGGCGCGGAAGATTGCTTCCGATGCAGAGGAAATGGGTGAAGATTTGCCGGAGAAGCCGGTAACCCTGGCAATCCGTGAGGTTGCCGACGGCAAGCTTTCCGGACATCTGAAGGACGAGAATTTAGAGTAATCAAAAGACAGGAGGTAGGGCTATGATTGCGAAAATTGCTGTTTCGGCGGCGAATTTTGCCATTGACAAGCCCTATTCTTATCGGGTTCCCGAAGGGATTTCCCTGACGCCGGGCGTTCGGGTAACCGTGCCTTTTGGCAGGGGAAACCGCCGAACAGAGGGCGTGGTACTCTCCCTGGAGGAGGACACCGGCGAAGCCTTAAAAACGGTGGAGGCCTGCCTGGACGATGAGCCGTTGCTTACCGGTTATATGCTGAAAATGGCGGCGTTTCTGCGGGAGCGGTATTTTTGCAGCTTCTACGATGCCGCCCGGGTGATGCTTCCGGCAGGGCTTTGGTTTCAGACCAAGGATACCTACACACTGACGGAGAACCACGCATGGGAGGAAAAGCCCCCCAAAAATGAGGCAGCTGTGGCTGTGCTTCGGTTTTTGAAGGACTGCGGCGGCGAAGCCGATGAAGTGGCTCTGCGGGAATTGCTCCCCCAGGAGGACATAAGAACTGCCGCGCTGCAATATCTGGTGCGGAAGAAGTATCTCCTTGACCGACGGGAATATGCCCGGCGCACCGGGGACAAGACGGAGAAAATTGCCACGCTTTCTGCCTCTGCGGAGGAAGCGATGGAATATGCACAGCGGTGTCAGCGTAGTCCCATGCAGCGCGCTGTATTGGAACTGTTGTGCGGTATTGGCAGTGTGTCCGTCAAGGAGCTGTGCTACTTTACCGGCGCAAAAACCGCAACGGTAAAGCGCTTGGCAGAGCTGGGATATCTGGAGCTGACGGAAAAGCCGGTTTTGCGGTGCAGTGAAATTCGCCCGGCCCAGCTGGACGGCCCGCTGACATTGAACACACAGCAGCAGGCGGCGTTTTTGGGGCTGTCTGCGCAAATGCATGAGGAGAATCCCGGAGTTGCCCTTTTGTACGGCGTTACGGGTTCGGGAAAAACCTCTGTATATTTGAAGCTGATTCAAGCTTGCCTGGACAGCGGCAAGGGCGCCTTGCTGCTGGTGCCGGAGATTGCCCTGACACCCCAGTTGCTCAGCCTGCTGGCAGCCTATTTTGGCGACAAGATCGCCGTGCAGCACAGCAGCTTGTCTGCCGCAGAGCGGTACGACCAGTGGAAACGTATCCGCAGTGGAGAGGCCAGAGTCGTGGTGGGCACACGCAGCGCCGTGTTTGCTCCCGTGGTGGATTTGGGTATCCTCATCCTGGACGAGGAGCAGGAACATTCCTACAAATCGGAAAATACCCCCCGTTACACCGCGAAAGAGGTGGCCATCTGGCGGGGCGCCAAGGAAAAGGCGCTGGTGCTGTTTGGCTCGGCTACGCCCTCGGTGGAAACCATGTATCGGGCGAAGCAAGGAACTTACCGACTGTATACCCTGCAGGAGCGTTGGGGCGGAAAGCCCTTACCCCAGGTGCAGATTGTGGACATGAAGGAAGAGGTAAAAAACGGCAATGATTTGGCGTTGAGTTACCTGCTCCAACAGGAAATCCAAAATACTGCAGCCCGGGGCAAGCAGTCTATTTTGTTCTTGAACCGCCGGGGCAACAGCCGGTTTGTGGTGTGTGTGGATTGCGGAGAAGTGCCGCAATGCCCCCGGTGCAGCGCAAAGCTGACCTACCACAGCGCCAATGAGCGGCTGATGTGCCATTATTGCGGTTACTCGGAAAATGTGCCCCAGCGGTGCAATGTGTGCGGTGGCCCGGTGAAACGGGTTGGCACCGGCACCCAGAAGGTACAGCAGGAACTGCAAAGCTTGATGCCGGATACGGAAATCTGCCGCATGGATTCCGACACCGTCAGCGCAGTGAACACCCACGAGAAGATTTTGGAGCACTTTCGCAAGGACAAGGTGCCTGTGCTGATTGGAACACAGATGGTTGCCAAGGGGCTGAACCTGCCGGATGTAACCCTGGTGGGAGTGCTGGACGCGGATATGAGCCTGTATTCCGGTTCTTACCGGGCGGCGGAAAGCACCTTTAATATGCTTACCCAGGTGGTTGGCAGGGCCGGTCGGGGAGATGCCCCGGGACAGGCGATTATCCAAACCATGGTGCCGGAGCATCGGGTGCTGACCCTGGCAGCCCAGCAGGACTATGACGGATTTTATGATATGGAAATCCAGCTTCGCCGGGTGCAAAATTGCCCGCCCTTTGCGGATATTGTTTCTGTTACCTTTCTGGGGCAGGAGGAAGCGAGGGTTCTGCGTGGCGCGGCGAAGTTCCGGGACAGCTTAAACGCCTGCTTAAATCTGGAAGAATACGCGTCGGCCCAGTGTCAGGTTTTGGGACCTGCCCCCTGTGCCGTACCGAAGATAAATTACAATTTCCGTTATCGGCTGACCCTGCGCTGTCGCATGGATAAGAAATTGCGGCGCCTGGTTGCCCATCTGCTGCGGCAGTTTGCATCAGACAGCGCCAACCGCGGAATTTCCGCCTTTGCCGATGTAAACGGATACGAAGAATGAAAGAGGCCTGGATATGGGATTACGAAAGATACTGACAGATAAAGAGCCTGCGCTGCATAAGGTATGCAAGCCGGTGGAAAAATTTGACCGGAAGCTGCATTGCCTTTTGGACGACATGGCCCAGACCTTGGCAGAGGCCAACGGCGTAGGCCTGGCCGCCCCTCAGGTGGGTATCCTGCGGCGGGTGGTCATTGTAGATACCGGCGACGGTATTTTAGAGCTGGTGAATCCGGAGCTCATTGAAACGGACGGCGAGCAGGAGGGAGCCGAGGGCTGCCTCAGCGTGCCGGGAAAATACGGTCTGGTGAAGCGGCCCTATTATGCCAAGGTACGGGCCCAGGACCGGAACGGGAATTGGTTTGAAGCCGAGGGCGAAGAACTGATTGGCCGGTGCTTCTGTCATGAGCTGGACCATCTGGACGGTATTTTGTATACCCAAGTGATGGAGCGCTTCCTCACAGAGGAGGAGCTGGCGCAGGAGGACGAAGAATAAGCTTCCCCGGGAGGGTTTTATGAGAGTTGTGTTTATGGGCACGCCGGACATTGCGGCGGTGTGCCTGGAAAAAGTGATTGCCGATGGCTTTGAGGTGGTTGGGGTTTATACCCAGCCGGACCGCCCCAAGGGGCGGGGTATGAAGCTGGTGGCTTCTGCGGTGAAGGAGGTGGCGTTGCGCCACAGCCTGCCGATTTTCCAGCCGGAAAATTTTCGGGAGGAAGAAACGGTAGAGCAGCTGAAAGCGCTGCAACCGGATGTGATTGCGGTGGTTGCCTACGGCAGAATCCTGCCCCAGAAGGTGCTGGACATTCCCCCCAAGGGCTGTATCAACATTCATGCCAGTATTTTGCCCCAATACCGCGGCTCTGCCCCCTATCAGTGGGCGGTGCTGGACGGGCAGGAGAAAACCGGCGTAACCGCCATGTACCTGTGCCGGGAAATGGACGCAGGGGATATTATTGAAATTTCTGAAACTCCCATCGGGGAGAATGAAACCGCCGGTGAGCTGCTGGAGCGGCTGGCGGTGTTGGGTGGGGATTTGCTTTGCAAAACCCTGGGCTGCATGGAAATGGGAGCGGTACGCCGTACTCCCCAGGACCATGCAAGGGCCACGTATGCCCCCATGCTGGACAAAACCATGTGCCCCATCGATTGGAGCAAAACCGCCCGGCAGGTTCACGACCATGTGCGTGGTATGCACCCCTGGCCGGTGGCCACCGCAGAAATCGGCGGCACCAAATTCAAGATTCATTCCACAGTGGTTGCCGACGGCAAGGGAGAGCCCGGACAGATTCTGGGACTTACCAAAACCGGTCTGCAAATTGCCTGCGGAGAGGGCGCTGTGGAAATTCGCTGCTTGCAGGCCGAGGGCGGCAAGCGCATGACAGCGCCGGATTACTTCCGGGGACACCCTTTGGAGGGATGATATGTCTGCCAGAGAAACAGCACTGAATGCCTTGATTGCCTGCCGCACCAAGGAGGCCTGGTCCAACGGCATCTTAAAAGAATACATTGCCCGGGACCGGCTGGACAGCAGGGACGGAGGGTTGGCCGCCCGCCTTTGCTACGGGGTGCTGCAAAACCGCTGTTATCTGGATTTTTATTTGGCGCAGCTTCTCACCGGAAAGCTGAAGGACTTGCACCCTGTTGTGCGGGACATTCTCCACCTGGGGCTGTATCAGCTTTATAAAATGGACAAAATTCCAGCCTCCGCTGCGGTGAATGAAGCGGTGGCATTGGCGAAGAAATACTGCAAAAAGCAACGCTTCGCTCCGGGACTGGTCAACGGCGTTCTGCGCAGCGCAATCCGCACTATGGGAACCTTAAAGGAGCCGAAAACACTGGAGCAGATATACAGCCACCCCCAAAGGCTGATTGATCTTCTGTGCAGCTATGTGGGAAAGGAGCGGCTGGAAATGATGCTGGCCGCTAACAACGATACCCCTGCGATGGTGGCGCAGGTCAATACCCTGCGAACCTCCCTGGAGGAGCTGTCTGCCCTGCTGGAAGGCGAGGGAGTACAGGCGCAGAAGCACAGCTGGCTGAAGGATTGCGTGGTGCTTTCCGGAACGGGAAATCTGGAAAAGCTGAACTGTTTTCAAAAAGGGCTTTTCTACGTGCAGGATGCTGCGGCCAGATTAAGCGTAATCTGCGCCCAAATCCCCCAAGGGGCAAGGGTGCTGGACTGTTGCGCAGCCCCCGGCGGAAAAAGCTTTGCCGCGGCGACTCTGGGAGCAGGGGAGATTACTTCCTGTGATATTCACAGGCACAAGCTTTCTCTGATTCACAATGGAGCAAGCCGTCTGGGCTTTGATAACATCTGCGTGAAAGAGCAGGATGCATCGGTATTCTGTCCGGACTGGCAGGAAGCCATGGATGTGGTGCTGGCGGATGTGCCCTGCTCCGGCTACGGCATTATCCGGAAAAAGCCGGACATTCGCTACAAGGACCCGGACAGCATGAAGGATTTGCCCAAGTTGCAGCTGGGCATACTGAAAAATCAGGCCCGGTATGTAAAGCCCGGCGGGGTACTGCTGTATTCCACCTGCACCCTGGTTTGGGATGAAAATGAGGGTGTTGTGGAGCAGTTCTTGTCTGAAAATCACGGTTTTTGTCTGGAACCGCTGCCGCTGCCCGAAGCGCTGCCCCAAAATACCACAGGTATGCTGGCGCTGGTGCCTGGGGAATATGACACAGACGGCTTCTTTATGGCAAGACTTCGGAGGAAAGCATGAGCGTAAACATCAAATCCATGACCCAAGAGGAAATAGCAGAGCTGTTAAAAAACTTGGGACAGCCTGCTTTTCGGGCAAAGCAGCTGTATGGCTGGTTACACAAAGGCGTCCGCAGTTATGATGAGATGACCAATCTTCCCAGGGCGTTGCGGGATAAGCTGGTGCAGGAGTTTCCTATTTTGATTCCCCAGGTGGTGCGCAAGCAGGAATCCCAAAAAGACGGCACGATCAAGTACTTATGGAAGCTTTCCGACGGCAACTGTGTGGAAACGGTTCTGATGCGGTATCACTATGGCAATACCGTGTGCATTTCCACCGAGGTGGGTTGCGCCATGGGCTGCGCTTTTTGCGCGTCCACCCTGGGCGGTCTGGTGCGAAAGCTGGAGCCCTTTGAAATGCTGGACCAGGTTCTGTTCACCCAGATTGAATCCGGTTTGCCGGTCTCTCACATCGTGCTTATGGGCATCGGCGAACCGCTGGACAATATGGATAACGTGCTTCGCTTTTTGCAGCTGGTAAACAGCCCCGAGGGCATGAACATCTCCATGCGGCACACCAGCCTGTCCACCTGCGGTTTGGTTCCCAAAATTGACGCGCTTGCCCAGCACAAGCTTCAGCTGACACTTTCTGTGTCTCTGCACGCACCTAATGATGCTGTGCGCAACACCATTATGCCGGTGAATAAGGCATATTGTGTGGAGCAGCTGCTTTCAGCCTGCCGGCGGTACTATGAAATCACCAATCGGCGGATTTCCTTTGAATACGCCATGATTGACGGAGTAAATGACTCCGAGGAAAATGCCAGGGAGCTATTGAAGCGGCTGAAAGGCCTGCCGGCGCATTTTAACTTGATTCCGCTGAACCATGTGGAGGAAAGTCCCTTGAAGCCCAGCAGCCGCAGCGCGGTTATGAAATTTCAAAAGATTCTGGAGGACGGCGGTATTCCTGCTACGGTGCGCCGAACTCTGGGCAGTGATATTGATGCTTCCTGCGGTCAGCTCCGCAGAAAGTACAACCGGGAAAACCGGTAAAGGATACTTTGTCCGAAAGGAGTGGTAAAGAATGCAATATTGGGGCATTACCGATGTGGGCTGTGTGCGCGCGCAAAACCAGGATGCCTATCAGATTGAGCAGCTGGACAGGAACACACTGCTTTGCATCGTCTGTGATGGCATGGGCGGCGCAAAATCCGGCAATGTAGCCAGCACCCTGGCGGTGGACGTCTTTATGGAAGAAGTCCGCAGAACCTGGGTGTCGGGTATGGACAGGGAAGCCGTAGAGCAGATGCTTCGCGGCGCGGTGAAGCTGGCGAATTTTACGGTGTTCGACCAGGCCCAGGAGCTGGAAGAATTTTCCGGCATGGGTACCACTCTGGTGGCAGCAATGCTGCAGGGCAGGGAGGCTGTGGTAGTCAATGTTGGCGACAGCCGCGCCTATGGGGTAAACCGCAAAGGAATCCGCCGGCTGACGGTGGACCACTCTTTGGTGCAGATGATGGTGGAGCGCGGGGAATTGACTCCCGAGCTGGCCAGAACATATCCCGGAAAGAATTACATTACCCGCGCCATCGGCACAGAGCCGGTGGTGGAATGCGACGTATTCCATTTTGATATGGAGCGGGGGGACTGCCTGCTGCTGTGTACAGATGGGCTTTCCAATATGCTGGACGACCAGGAAATCCTCTTTGAGGTGGTTCACGGCGTCAACAAGCAGCAGTGCTGCCAGCAACTGCTGAACATTGCAAAAAACCGAGGCGCACCGGACAATGTTACCTGCGTTATGGTACTGGTGTAAAGGAGCTTAACTATGGATATGGATAGATATATTGGGCGGCTGCTGGACAACCGCTATGAAATATTGGAGGTACTGGGCACCGGCGGTATGGCTGTGGTATACAAGGCCCGCTGCCACCGGCTTAACCGGCTGGTTGCCATCAAGATTTTGAAGGACGACTACTCCCAGGATGAGGAGTTCCGCCGCCGCTTCCATGCGGAAAGCCAGGCTGTTGCCATGCTTTCCCACCCCAATATTGTATCGGTGTACGATGTTTCCACCTCTAACGGAGCGGACTATATCGTTATGGAGCTGATTGACGGCATCACACTGAAACAGTACATGGAAAAGAAGGGCGTTCTCAACTGGAAGGAAACCCTCCATTTTGCCATTCAGATTGCAAAGGCGCTGGACCACGCCCACAGCCGCGGCATTGTTCACCGGGATATTAAGCCTCACAACGTGATGGTTTTGAAAAACGGCAGCGTCAAGGTTACGGATTTCGGCATTGCCCGGGTGATGTCCAAGAGCAACACCCTTACCAAGGAAGCTCTGGGCAGTGTGCATTACATTTCCCCCGAGCAGGCAAAAGGCGGCCGTGTAGACAGCCGCAGTGATATCTACTCTCTGGGCGTTGTGATGTACGAGATGATGACCGGCCGTCCGCCCTACGACGGGGAATCCCCGGTGGCGGTAGCAATTCAGCATATCAACGGCAAGGCGCAAATGCCTTCCACCCTGAATCCCAATATGCCCGGCGGTTTAGAGCAGATTATCATGAAGGCCATGGCTCAGGAGCCTGCCCAACGGTATGAAACCGCCACGGCCATGCTCTACGACATGGACGAATTCCGCAAGAACCCCACCATTTTGTTTGACTATAACAATTCCAGCACGGGGCTGGACGATGCAACCTTTATTCAGAGCCAGGCAAAGGAAGACCCTGCGCCGGCGCAGACCACTGCCCAGCGTATTTCGGAAAAGAATGGAAATACCAAGCCCCGCAGTCCCCGCAAGAGCGGCAAGGGCGCAGGCATGGGTCGCCGCCGCTACCGTGAGGTTGTGGTGGAGGAAGAGGACAGGGGCAATAAGCTGGCAACCATTGCCATTGCGGCCTGCTCTGTGGTGCTGGTGATTGCTATTATCATCATTTTGGCGGTGGCGTTCAAAAGCAGCGACCAAGGCTCGGATTTGGTGATGGTTCCCCGTCTGGTGGGGCAAAGCCTGGAACAGGCAGAAAGCTACACGGATATCTCCGTAAAGGTGATTTTCGGCGGTTACAGCGATTCCTATGACAAGAACGAAATCATCGACCAGAAGCCAGCGGCCAATACCCAAATCGCCAAAAACGGCATTGTAACCATTACCGTAAGCCTGGGGCCGGAGCCCAAGGTCAAGACCATGGAGGATTTGGTGGATTTGGACATCGAGCAGGCCAAGAACTTCCTGGTCAACACCCAGGGCATTGATGCAGAACTGATTATGGTTCTGGAAGAAGCCAGCGCCATGGTGAAAAGCGGCTGCGTTACCAGAACCGACCCGGCAGAGGGCGGTCAGCTGGTGGACGGCGCGCCTGTCCGGATTTGGGTTAGCACCGGCCCTGCTATTAAGATGGCCAAGATGCCCAACCTTTTGGGGCATAACATCGAAACCGCGCTGAATCTGCTGGAAAAGACCGGCTTTGAGATTGTTTCCGTGGAGGAGGTCGAAAGCAATAAGACACCCAACACCGTTGTGGGACAGTCTGTGCTGGCGGAAAAGGAAGTAGATGTGAACACCCCCGTCGTTTTGCAGATTCCCAAATCCCAAGGGGGTACGGTAACGCCGCCGATTATCTCCACCGGTGAGCCGGAGGACTATGTTTCCAAGCGGATTACCCTGACACTGCCGGAGGATATGGTTGAGGACTACGTGCTGAGCATTCGCCGGGAAGGTGTGGTGGTTGAGGAGCGGAATGTGCCTGCCGGCGCCATGAAGCTGGACATTGAAGTTTCCGGCAAGGGCGTAATGACCTTTGAAATCTGGATTGGCAATGTTCCCGGTTGGACGGAAACGGTGGACTTTACAAAATGATGGAACGAAGAACCGGACGGATTTTACGCTCTATCAGCGGTTTTTACGATGTGCAGACGTCCCAGGGCATCGTTAATTGCCGGGGGCGGGGCACTTTGCGGAAAACCGGGGAGAGTCCTCTTACCGGCGATGTGGTGGAGATTACCATAGAGCAGGGCAGGGGAATGGTGGAAAGAATACTCCCAAGAAAGAACAGCTTTGTTCGCCCGGCGGTGGCCAACATGGATATGCTGGTGATTTTTGCCGCCAATACCAATCCGGTTACAGAGCCTTTTTTGATTGACCGGGTGGCGGCCATTGCCGGAGACAGGGAAGTGCCTGTGGTTCTGTGTGTCAACAAGTGCGATATTGACCCTGCCGTGGACCTGGTGCGGATTTACCGAAATGCGGGCTTTCCTGTAATTACAGCCAGCGCAGAAACCGGAGAAGGGGTTGCGCAGCTGCGAGAAATGATTGCCGGAAAGTTCACTGCATTTACAGGAAACTCCGGAGTAGGGAAGAGCAGCATGCTCAACAGGCTGTGCCCCGATTTGGCGCTCCCCACCGGCGAGGTTTCGGAGAAGCTGGGACGTGGCAGACACACTACCCGTCATGTGGAGCTGTACGCCCTGGGCGAGGATACCTATGTGGCGGATA
>JAZOQT010000023.1:0-19454 GCA_045656245.1 Faecousia sp. | reverse complement strand
GATTTCAGCCGTTTGGAAAGAAGATAGGCAAGAGCCAGCTTACCCAAGTCCGGAAGCACATAGGGAAGGATACAGCCTGCCACAATCAGCCAAAGGCTGTTTTCCCGGGCGTACAGCGCTCCGTACCATACCGCGCCGCAGGTGTAGCAGGCAAGCTGGCCCAGGAGCAGGGCCAGGGGAATGCTTTTCCGTTCCACAGCCCAAAACACCAGACCAAACACCAAAAAGCCCCAGAGATAGCCCCCGGTGGTACCCAAAAGGGCGCCCAAACCGCCCCGAAATCCGGAAAATACGGGAAGCCCCACAGCCCCCAGACACAGGTACACCAAAATGGCGATGCAACCTTTTTTGCCGCCCAAGGTCAGCGCAGCCAGGGCAACGGCGAAGTTTTGCAGGGTAATAGGTGTGGCGGCAATGGGCAGGTACAGCCATGCGCAGATGGCTGTCAGCGTTGCAAACAGAGCGCACAGGGCGAGTTGTTTTGCGTTCATGGTTTCACCTCAATTCGCCTTATCCTAGCATGAAACAGAAAAAATGTCAAACAAGAAACCCGCCTCGGAAACCGAGGCGGTTTTTTCGAAAGGTTTACTTTTTCAGATACTCGTCGATGGCTGCGGCGCCCTTCTTACCGGCACCCATTGCAAGAATTACGGTTGCGGCACCGGTAACGGCATCACCGCCGGCGAACACGCCGTCCCGGGTGGTCATCTCGTTTTCGTTCACAATCAGACAGCCCTTGCGGTTGGTTTCCAGGCCGGGAGTGGTGGAACGAATGAGGGGGTTGGGATTGGTACCCAGACTCATAATCACGGTGTCCACTTCCAGCATAAATTCACTGCCGGGGATTTCGATGGGACGGCGGCGACCGGAGGCATCCGGTTCACCCAGCTCCATACGAATGCACTTCATGCCGCAAACGCGGCCGTTTTCGTCGCCCACAATTTCGATGGGGTTGCACAGGGTCTTAAAGATGATGCCCTCTTCCTTGGCGTGGTGCTGTTCCTCCAGACGGGCGGGCATTTCAGCCTCGCCGCGGCGGTAGACAACATATACATTCTCCGCGCCCAGACGCATGGCGCACCGGGCGGCGTCCATAGCCACGTTACCGCCGCCGACAACGGCAACGGCCTTGCTCTTAATGATGGGGGTGTCGTAGGCTTCGTCGTAGGCCTTCATCAAATTGGTACGGGTTAAGTACTCGTTGGCGGACATAACGCCCTTCAGACTCTCCCCGGGAATGTTCATAAACATGGGAAGACCTGCGCCGCTGCCTACAAATACGGCCTTGAAGCCCATCTCAAACAGCTCGTCAATGGTCAGCACTCTGCCGATGACCATGTTGGTCATCACCTTGACGCCCTGGGCTTCCAGCTTGGTGATTTCATTGGCAACGATGGCCTTGGGCAGACGGAATTCGGGAATACCGTATACCAGCACGCCGCCGGCGGTGTGCAGAGCCTCGAACATGGTAACCTGGTAGCCTCGCTTTGCCAAATCGGAGGCGGCGGTCATACCGGCAGGGCCGGAGCCCACTACAGCTACCTGAATCCCGTTGGATTCGGCCTTGGCAGGCATTTCATTTATATTCTCCCGATACCAGTCGGCAACGAACCGCTCCAGTCGGCCGATGGCTACACTCTCGCCCTTAATGCCCCGGACACACCGGGCTTCACACTGGGTTTCCTGGGGGCAGACGCGGCCGGAAAGGGCCGGCAGAGCGTTGGTGGAGGAGATAATTTCGTAAGCTTCCTTGAAATTGCCTTCCTGTACCTTGGCGATGAACTCGGGAATCCGCACATTGACGGGACAGCCCTCCACGCACTTGGGATTTTTACACTTTAAGCAGCGGCCGGCTTCCTCAATGGCCATTTCGGCGGTATAGCCCAGGGTAACCTCTTTGAAGTTACGGGCGCGAACCAGAGGCTCCTGCTCCGGCATGGGGGTTTTGGTTAAAGTCATATTTGCCATTGCCGTGTCCTCCTTACTGAATCAGGGCCTTGCCCATGGCTTCCATGCGGCAGGCGTGCTTTTCGGTAACTTCCGATTCCCGGCCCCGATAGGTGGAGTTGCGGCTCATCAGCTCGGCAAAGTCTACCTTGTGGCCGTCAAATTCCGGACCGTCGACGCAGGCGAACTTCACTTCGCCGCCTACGGTAACCCGGCAGCCGCCGCACATACCGGTGCCGTCCACCATGATGGGGTTCAGGGATACGCTGGTATGCACGCCGAAGGGCTCGGTGGTTTTGCACACGAATTTCATCATGGGAATCGGGCCGATGGCCAGCACCTCGTCAAAGCGCTCGCCCTGCTCCAGCAGCTCCTGCAGGGGCTGGGTAACCAGGCCGTGGCGGCCGTAGCTGCCATCGTCGGTCATCAGAATCAGGTTGTCCGCAACGGCCTTAAATTCTTCTTCCAGAATCACAATGTCCTTGCTGCGGAAGCCTACGATTACGGTAACTTCGGCGCCGGCCTCCTTAAAGGCCTTGGCAGGGGGCAGGGCGATGGCGCAGCCGACACCGCCGCCGACCACACAGACCTTCTTCTTCCCCTCCACGGCAGTGGGCTTGCCCAGAGGGCCGACAAAGTCCCGAATGTAGTCGCCTTCATTCAGATTGCCCAGGGCCTGGGTGGCGAAGCCAACCTTTTGGAAGATGATGGTAACGGTACCCTTTTCCCGGTCGTAGCCGGCGATGGTCAGGGGTACGCGCTCACCCTGTTCATCAATGCGGAAGATAATGAACTGGCCGGCCTTTGCCTTTTTGGCGATGAAAGGCGCCTCGATATCCATCAGGGTAACGGCGGCGTTCAGTTCTTTTTTGCGTACAATTTTGAACATGGACGAATCCTTCTTTCTCAATGAGTATAGTATTGTTTCCCGCAAAATCAATGGTCCTATTATAAATCAACTTAACCGGTTTGTCAAATGCATATCCGGAGGGGAATGCTTCCAAAAACAGCCTGCCCGGAGAGGGCAGGCCGCTTGCTTATTCCTGAATTAAAAGCTCTGCAATCTGGATGCAGTTGGTGGCAGCACCCTTGCGTACCTGGTCTCCGCAGCACCACAGACATACGCCGCAGTCGTCCGTCAGGTCGGGGCGGATTCTTCCCACAAAGACGATGTCCTGGTCGGAGGTGTCCAGAGGCATGGGGTATTCCTTCTTGCTCAAATCGTCCACCAGCTTGCAGCCGGGGGCGCCGGCAATGGCGGCCTTCACCTGCTCCACGGTAACGGGCACATCGAAATGGCAGCTGACGGAAATGGAGTGGCTGCGTACCACAGGCACCCGGACACAGGTGCAGGAGACCTTCAAATCCGGCAGGTGCATGATTTTCCGGCCTTCGTTTTGCATCTTCATTTCTTCGCTGGTGTAGCCTCCAAAGCTTTCACCGCCGATTTGGGGAATGAGGTTATAGGCAATCTGGTGGGAGAATACCTTGGGCTCGTAGGTTTCGCCCTTGCGCAGGGCTTCCACCTCGTTCATCAGCTCCACAGGGCCGCCGGCGCCTGCGCCGGACACTGCCTGATAGGTGGAGGCAGTCATGGTGCGGATGGGGGCGATGCTGTTCAGGGCATTGACGGCGGTAACCGTGATAATGGTGGAGCAGTTGGGGTTGCTGATGATGCCCTTGTGCTTCTTCACATCCTGGGGGTTGACCTCGGGAACAACCAGCGGCACGTTTTCGTCCATGCGGAAGGCGGAGGAATTGTCTACAAACACAGCGCCGGCCTTGGTGATGGCAGGGGCGAAGCGCTTGGCTATGTCGTTTTCTGCCGCGCCCAGCACGATGTCCACACCTTCAAAGGCCTCATCACAGGCCAGACCGATGGTAACGTCTTCTCCACGGAATTTCAGAGTCTTGCCGGCGCTCCGGGCAGAGGCCAGGGGTACCAGCTTTCCTACAGGGAAGTTCCGCTCCTGCAGAATTTTAATCATTTCCTGTCCCACGGCGCCGGTGGCGCCCAGAACGGCTACGGTATAGGTTTTCACGGTCATTCCTCCTATTACTTTACAAAGCTGTTATACAGCACGCGAATGGCTTCGGCAAAGTCCTTATTGTCCACGCCGAAGATAATGTTCAGCTCATCGGGGCCCTGGTTAATCATGCGGATGTTGATGCCGGCTTCGCCCAGAGCGGCGAAAATCTTACCGGAGATACCGGGGCGGAAGGCCATCTTCCGGCCTACGGCGGCAACCACGGCGATTTCGTGGTGAACGTCCAGGGTGTCCGGCTGGGCGTCCTTTTCGATTTCCGCCATGATGGTGTACAGGTGGGGGGCGACATCGGCGGTGGGCATCACAACGGATACATTGTCAATGCCGTTGGGAACATAGTCCACACTGATGCCGTGGCGCTCCAGAACGGTCAGCACCCGGCGCAGTACGCCAACCTGGTTGCTCATGCCACGCTTGCTCATGGAAATAATGGTAAAGTCCTTCTTGCCGGTGATGCCGGTGATGAAGCGGTTGGGGTCGGCATCGGTAAAGTCCTCCTGAATCAGGGTGCCGGGGGCATCGGGGGCGTTGGTGTTGCGGATGTTCAGGGGAATGTTCTTTTCCCGGACGGGGAAAATGGCGTCCTCGTGAAGCACCTGGGCGCCGGAATAGCTCAATTCCCGCAATTCGTCGTAGGTAACCTCGGGAATGGCCTGGGGATTCTCCACAATCCGGGGGTCGGCCATCAAAATGCCGGAAACGTCTGTCCAGTTCTCATATACGTCGGCATCCAATGCTGCGGCGGCCAGAGAACCGGAAATATCACTGCCGCCCCGGGAGAAGGTGCGGATATGTCCGTCGGGCATGACCCCGTAGAAGCCGGGAATCACTACGCCGCCCTTAACGGGCATCTGCTTGCGCAGGGCATCGTAGGAGGTCTTCTGGTCCACGGTGCCGTCGTAGTTGAAATGCACCCAGTTTGCCGAATCGATGAACTGGAAGCCCAGATACTGGGCCATCAGCTTGGCGGAGAAGTATTCGCCGCGGCTGGCCAGCTCATCCTGGGAAACTTCCTTGGAGTCCAGCTTCTGTTTCAGCTGGGCAAATTCCGTTTCCAGGTCCAGCTTAATGTTCAGTTCGTCCCGGATTTCCAGATAGCGGGAGGTAATCATCTCGAAAACAGCGGTGCAGTCCACATTGTACTGGGTGTGGGCATGGCACAGATACAGAAGGTCCGTCAGCTTATGGTCCTTGCTGTGGCGCTTGCCGGCGGCGGATACCACAACCACTCTGCGGGAGCTGTCAGCAAGGACAATATCCCGTACCTTTTTGAATTGACCGGCGTCTGCCATGGACGAGCCGCCGAATTTTACAACCTTTAACATATGTATTTCCTCTCTCCTGGATTACTGATTTTGGGGCAGAGCCGCAATAAAGGCCTGGGGATTTTCTTTGCGCCATGCGTGGATTTTTGCCACGGACACAGGCTTGGTGATGACACCCTCACCCCAGCGCTGGGCAACATCGTCCCACTGTGCGCCCCGAACGTAGTAGGAAAGCTTCTCCTCGTTCACGGCATTTACCTTGCCGCCGTAGGGGGTGTAGAAGCCCTTGCCGGTGAGGATATCCACGCAGTCCTGCAACACATTGTATGCGGTGGGGTATCGGCCTGCTCCCTGTCCGTAGAAGCTCATGCGGTTGGAAGCGTCGCCCATCAGGGTAATCAGGTTATAGTTGGCAGGCACGGCGGCCTCCGGAGAACCAACAGGGCACAGCGTGGGCTGTACGTAGGCGCTGACCGTGCCGTTTTCTGTCTTGCCGGTGGAAATCAGCTTGCACACGAAGCCGTGATTTTTGAAATTCTCCACATCGGCGGCGGTGATTTTGCTGATACCTGCCACGTCAACGGTGTCGGTGTTCAGGCTGATGCCGAAGGCGATGTTGGAAGAAAGAATGACCTTATGCCAGGTGTCGATGCCCTCCACATCGGTGGTGGGATTGGCCTCGGCGTAGCCCAGGCTCTGGGCCTGCTTCAATGCCTCGTCGTAGCCAAGACCCAGGCGGGTCATGGAGTCGAGAATGTAGTTGCAGGTACCGTTCATAATGCCGCCCACAGCGGAGATGCGCTGGGCCCGGCGGGAACGCTCCACCTCGGAAAGCCAGCCGATGCCGCCGCCCACAGCGGCAGTACACCGGAATTTCAGTCCCCTTTCCTCTGCCAGGGGAATCAGCTCGTCGTAATAAGTGGCTACCAGAGCCTTGTTGGAGGTAACGATGTTTTTGCCGGCTTCCATGGCGGCGCGGACAAACTCGTAAGCCGGGTGCAGTCCGCCCATGGCTTCAATCACGGTGTCGATACTGCTGTCGGTGAGAATGTCTTCAAAACTGCGGGTAACCTGGGCGTCGTCCAGAACCACGTCCTCCAGGCACAAAACCTTGGAAATTGTCATATCGGTGCGCATTCGGGTTAAATCGTAAAACCCTTTTCCTACCACGCCGAAGCCGAGAAGTCCGATTTTCATTGTAAAACCTCCCAAAAAATCACATCCTGCGCACAAATGTTTTTATTGGATAAACACTTGCTTTTTCTGCGGAAACAGTATATCATATATCCAACGAAAAAGCCACATATTTTCAACAAAAAGTTTATCTTTTGTGCAGTTAGTGTAGAATTTGGCTTTTATCAGAGGAGGAAGTTATGCAATATCATTCCACCCGGGGCCAGGCGCCCTTGGTTGACAGTGCCCAGGCGGTGCTTACAGGGCTTGCGCCTGACGGCGGACTGTACCTGCCGGTGGCATTGCCCGGGTTTGACTGGCAGGCCTGTGTGGCCGCAGATGCCCTTACCCAGATGACGAAAATTCTTTCCGCCCTGCTGCCGGACATTCCGGATATGCAGACTCTGGTGGAAAAGGCTTATACAGGAAAATTTGAAACCCAGGACCTGACACCTACCCAAAAGGTGGGGGACTTTACGGTGCTGGAGCTGTTCCGGGGTCCTACCTCCGCCTTTAAGGACGTGGCCCTTTCCATGCTTCCCCGGCTGATGACGGCGGCCAAAACCGCCAAGAATATGCAGCAGGATATTCTCATTCTCACCGCCACCTCCGGGGACACCGGAAAGGCGGCGCTGGTGGGTTTTCAGGATGTGCCGGGGATTGGCATTTGCGTGTTCTATCCCCACGGAGGCGTTTCCCAGGTCCAGCGGCGACAGATGGTCAGCCAGGAGGGAGAAAATGTTCGGGTCTGCGCCATTCGCGGGAATTTTGACGATGCCCAGACCGGGGTGAAGCAGGTGTTTGCCGCCTGCAAGGATAAGGAACTGCCCTTCCGCCTGTCCAGCGCCAATTCCATTAACATCGGCCGCCTTGCCCCCCAGATTGCCTACTATTTCAAGGCCTATGCAGATTTGCTGGCCCGGGGAGAAATCCAAATGGGAGATTCGGTGAACTTCTCCGTTCCCACCGGCAACTTCGGGGATATCCTGGCGGGCTATCTGGCGAAAAAGCTGGGTCTGCCTGTGGGCACCCTGATTTGCGCCAGCAACGCTAACAACGTGCTGACGGACTTTATCCGCACCGGTACTTATGACCGCCGCAGACCGCTGTATAAAACCCTGTCGCCTTCTATGGACATTCTGGTTTCTTCCAATCTGGAGCGGCTTTTGTATCTCATCAGCGGCGATACCGCCCTGGTGGCGAAGCTGATGCAGCAGCTGGCGCAGGAAGGAAGCTACACTGTGCCAAAGGAAATCCTGGAGGAAATCCAAGCCGTATTCTGGGCAGGGTGCTGCGACGATGCTCTGGGACAGGAAACCATACGCCGGGTGTGGCAGGAAAAGGGCTATCTCTGCGATACCCATACCGCCTCCGGCTGGGCAGCGGCGGAAGCCTACATTGCCGAGACCGGGGACAGCCGTCCCATGGTGGTACTCTCTACCGCTTCCCCCTATAAGTTTCCCGGGGCGGTGCTGGAGGCCATCGGCGGAGACGGCAGCGGCGATGAATTTGCCCAGATGGCCCGTTTGCAGGCCATCACCGGGGTAAAAATTCCCAAGAATCTTGCCAATCTGCAGAGCCTGCCGGAACGACACACCGGCGTAATTGAAAAAGAGGATATGCTCCAATATGTGCTGAATCTGTAATCAATCTGGAGGAGAGAAAGATGAAACGAGTAACGGTGCGGGTCCCTGCCACCACGGCAAATCTGGGCCCCGGCTTCGATGCCTTTGGCTGCGCCTTAAGCCTGTATACCGATGTAACCTTCGAAGAATTGGAGGACGGGCTGGTCATCACCGGCTGCGAGGAGGAATACTCCGGACCGGACAATCTGGCCTATGTGTCCTACTGCGCGGTGTTGGCCTCTTTGGACGAGGAGCTTCGGGGCGTAAAAATTCACATTGACAGCCATATTCCCATCTGCCGGGGGTTGGGCTCCTCTGCCGCCCTATTGGTGGCGGGAGCGATTGGCGCCAACGCCCTGCGGGGCAACAAGCTGTCGGTACAGGGCCTTTTGAATATCTGCAACGCCATGGAGGGCCACCCGGACAACCTGGCTCCTGCCTTTTTCGGCGGACTGACGGCTTCCATGGTGGATAACGGCCTGCCGGAAACGGTGAATTTCCCCCTCCACCCGGATTGGGAGTTTTTGGCCCTGGTGCCGGACTTCACCCTTGCCACCACTGTGGCGCGGCAAGCCCTGCCCACGGAGTATGACCGGGCGGACGCGGTATACAACATTGCCCACGGCGCCATGGTGCTGAAAGCCTTGGAGCTGGGAGATGAAAAGCTCCTGCGCAACGCTATGCAGGACCGGCTTCACCAGCCCTACCGCAAGAGCATGATTCACGATTACGAGGCGATTGAAAGCTTGATTCGCACCACCGGCGCGGCATTCTGCCTGTCGGGAGCGGGCCCCACACTGCTGTGCATCACCCGCAACCCCGGTCTGGAAGAAAAGCTTGCGAAAAAGCTCCATACCGTTACCCAGCGCAGCTGGGAAATGCTGCCTTTGCACGTGGAATTCCAGGGAGCAAGGGTGCTGTCGGAAGCATAAGAAGCAAGAATAACGGGGCTGTTACAACAGCCCCGTTTTCATTATTCATTTTCCACCAGTTCCTCTTTCAGCTCGCTGCGGCGAATCAGGAAGCGGCGAATGGCAAACAGCCCGGCGATGCAGGCGATACAGGCCAGATTGCTCAGGGGGTTATCGTGGCTGAGAATGACATGACGGGTGATGGCCACGGTTAATACTTCCAGCACACTGGCGGGCGTGGTGTCAATCAGCATACGCACAAATTCCAAGCCCACCACGATGGTGAGAATGTTGTGCAGATATTGGTTCATATCGGCATTCAGAAGGCCTTCGTTATAAATGCGGAGCAGCTCGATGCCCAGGCACAGAACCAATATCACCAGGGTAACGGTGGCGATAATATGCTCCAAGATATACAAAATGCGGCGAAACAGATGGTCCATGCCACTGACGGGGCGGGAGCTTCTGTCGCCTTTTTGGGAAACGGGGGACTGACTGTGTTGACGCACGGAAACGACCTCCTCTTTGGTAGTAGCTGTATTATAACGGAAGATGGGAGAAAAGGAAAGAAAATCCTAAACATTGTTTAAGATTTTGTCAGTTTCTCTAAATGCGTCTTGACTTTTTTGTGAAAATGGAATATAAAGGCCGGGGAATGAAAGAACATAAGGAGAAAGAAAAATGAAGTGGGGAACATTTGGACCGGTACATATCGGTTCGCTGGCAGTTGCGGTGCTTCTTGTGGCTGCGCTGTATTATATTTTGAAGCGGACATCTGAAAAAACCCGGATAATTGTCCTTGGAATCCTGTCTTTTTCCGGCATTGCCGCCATTGTCTACAATTTGGTCAGCTGGGGGAGGCCGCTGGAATATCTGCCGCTGCACCTTTGCTCGGTCAATGCGCTGATTTTGCCGGTGGCGGTATTTACGAGGAACAAAACTTTGAATAACCTTTTGCTGGTATGGAGTCTGGGGGCGCTGGCGGCGCTGGTGATGAATCAGTCTGTGGCGGAAACCCGGGTTTTGGGGCCGGTATTTTGCTTTTTCTATTTTCCCCATGTGCTGGAATTCGGGATTCCGATTTTGATGTTCCGGCTGGGCTTGGCGAAAAAAGACCCCAAGTGCATTGTATCCACTGTGGGAATTACCATGGGTGTTTACACACTGATTCATCTGTTTAATAAGCTGTTCAATGGGGCGCAGCTTCTGGACAAGGAGGGGGAAATCATTCGGGTGAACTATATGTACTCCGTCGACCCGGAAAATCCTCTGCTGGCGCTGTTTTATCGGGTGATTCCCTATGAATACTGGTATATGTATATGATTATCCCGTTGCTGGTGGTGTACCTTTTGCTTGTGTACGCGCCCCAACTGCTGAAAAAAAGGACTCCCTAGGGGGAGTCCTTTTTATGTTTTCGCCATGCAGATTTTCCGCAGGAGCATGATAAACAGATTTCCAAAGGTCAGTCGCTGCACACCCTCCTGGGCAATCATAGGCACTTGGGAAAGAATCTGCTCGCCGGCCTTCACAGTCAGCGTACCCAGCCTCTGGCCCTTGCTTACGGGAGCGGTAACGGTTTCTTCCAGAGAAATCTCCGTGGTTACTGTGCCGGCCTGGCTTTTGTCGATGAGCAGCTGGGCGTCCTCCCCGGGTACGGCGGTAACGGCGCTCTGCGTTCCCAGTTTGACGGAAACCGTGGTATTTTCCGGAAGCTGGGGGGTAATTAGCGCATAGTTGGCAAAGCCGTAGTCCAGCAGCTGCTTACAGGCAGAGAACCGATCCTGGGAGGTTTCGCAGCCCATTACCACAGCCACCAGCCCCATGCCGTTTCTCTGGGCGGTAGCGGACAGGCAGTACCCTGCGGCAGAGGTAAAGCCGGTTTTCAGTCCCGTTGCCCCGGGGTAAAACCGCACCAGCTTATTGGTGTTGGCAAGGCCGAAAGCGCCGTTTCGCACGGTGTCCATCCAGATGGTGGTGAATTTCTGGATATCCGGATGGTATTTCATTAGCTGGCGGGACATCACGGCAATGTCATAGGCGGAGGTCAGATGCTCCTTGGCGTTGGCGTCGTCGTCCAGTCCGGTGCAGTTGACAAAGTGGGTGTCGTTCATACCCAGCTCCTTTGCCCGGGCGTTCATCTGCTCCACAAAGGCGCTCTCCGAGCCGGCAAGATGCTCCGCCATGGCGCAGGCGCAGTCGTTGGCAGAGCTGACGGCGATGGACTTGACCATGTCGGTAACGGACATGGTTTCTCCCACCTTCAGATATACCTGGCTGCCCCCTTTTGCCGCGGCAGACTCTGAGGCGGTTACGGTATCGTCCCAGGATATTTTTCCCGAGTCAATGGCTTCCATAATCAGAAGCATGGTCATCACCTTGGTTACGGAAGCCGGCGCAAGCTTTTCGTGGGGATTTTGTTCCACCAGCACCGCGCCGGTGGCGATGTCCATCAGCAGGGCGCTTTTTCCCGGAACCTCCAGATTGGCGCCCTGCGCCTGCGCCGGAAATACTGTCAAAATAAGGCATACCGCCAGCAATAGTCCCACCCGTTTCATATCGGATTCCTCCCATTATCTTGGTGGTACAGCCTATGCTGCCTGTGGGACAGGTAGAACGAAAAAGGGAACTGCTTTTGCAGTCCCCTTACTTCATAAACTTGTCGATGGCGTCGCACAGTTCCTCGATGGCGTGGGTGTCTCCCGCGGCAACGGCGTCCACCATGCAGTGGCGCATATGGTCCTGCAGGATGACCTTGCCGGTGTTGTCCAGAGCGGAGCGAACCGCCGCCAGCTGCACCAGAACCTCGGAGCAGTCGTAGCCCTCCTCCACCATGCGCCGCACCTTTTCCAGATGGCCGGCGGCCCGGGCAAGGCGGTTGAGAACGGCCTTTTGGTTTTCGTGAATATGTCCGTGGCTGTGGGCGATGCCGTGTTCGTGCATATAGGCGTGGTCGTGGTGATGGTCTGCCATAACGCAGCCCCCTTTGTCTGTGTTTTTTCTCATTATAGCCCAAAACGGAAAAAACTGCAAGCCCATAGGGGGGATATTGGGAAAATGTTTTGACGGATTCTCATGTATCTGCTATAATACATAAGTTAAGCAACAAGGGAGGTATGACCCTATGAGAATGAGAAAAATGAAAAATTTACAGCCCCGTATGGAGCGGTGCGGCGATTTGCGCATTGCCCAGCCGGAGCTTTTGAAGGGAAACTGGCGCTCTTTGGCGCCGGACTGCACCGCCCTTTGGGTGGAGGTGGGCTGCGGCAAGGGAAAGTTCACCGCCGAAACCGCCCAGGCAAACCCCGATGTTTTGCTGATTGCGGTGGAGCGCTGCCGGGAGGCTATGGTGGTCGCCATGGAAAAGGCCCAGGCCATGGGACTGAAAAATGTGTTTTATATTGATATGGATGTGGCAGGCATTGAGGAAATTTTCGCCGAGGGAGAGATTGACCGGCTGTTTATCAACTTCCCCGACCCCTGGCCCAGAAAGAAAAACGCCAAGCGGCGGCTGACCCACCGGGGCTTTCTTTTTAAGTATTGCCACGTGGTACGGCCCCAGGGCGAGGTGCATTTCAAGACGGATAATGCCCCCTTGTTTGAATACTCCCTGGAGGAGTTTGCCGCCTGCGGTTTGCAGGTCAATGCCCTGACGAGGAATCTCCATGAGCACGGCGTGGTGGGAATCATGACCGGTTATGAGGAAAAATTCCACGCCCTGGGCACGCCCATCAACCGCTGTGAGGTGGTGTGCAAGCCTTTTGCGATGCCACCGGAGGAGAAGAAGCAGGAGGACGCGTAAGCCTGCCTAACGGGGGGAGAAAAACCTTTTGCCAAACCAAATTCCCAAAGGAGGGAACACAATGACCTATCACGCAGGAAGCTGCGATGTGGCGGTGATTGGCGCCGGCCATGCCGGAATCGAGGCTGCGTTGGCCGCCGCCCGCTTGGGACAGAAGACCATTCTGTTTACCATCAATCTGGACGCGGTGGGGAATATGCCCTGCAACCCCGCCATTGGCGGCACCGGGAAAGGACATCTGGTGCGGGAAATCGATGCTCTGGGCGGAGAAATGGGTGTTGCGGCGGACAAGGCCTGCATTCAGTACCGTATGCTCAACCGGGGCAAAGGCCCGGCGGTGCATTCTCTTCGCGCCCAGGCGGACAGGCGCAAATATCAGCAGGTGATGAAGCACACGCTGGAATTGCAGGAGAATTTACAGCTCAAGCAGGCGCAAATCACGGAAATTTTGACGGAAAAGGGCTGTGTGTCCGGTGTGCGCACCCAGCTGGGGGCGCTGTACGAAGCCAAAGCCGTGGTGATTGCCACGGGCACCTATCTGGACAGCACCGTCATCACGGGGGAAACGGTAATCCAATCCGGCCCGGACGGTATGCACCCCAGCATAGGACTGGCGGACAATTTGCGCAGTCTGGGACTGCCTCTGCGCCGGTTCAAAACCGGAACGCCCCCCAGAGTGAACCGCCGCAGTGTGGACTTTTCCCAAATGGAATTACAGCCGGGGGACGCCCAAATTGAGCCCTTTTCCTTCCGCACGGAGCATAAGGTGGAAAACGGCGCGGTGTGCTACCTGACCTACACCAATGAAAAAACCCACGAAATCATTCGGGAAAACTTGCACCGCAGTCCCATGTACGATGGGACGATTTCCGGTGTCGGGCCCCGTTATTGCCCCAGTATTGAAACGAAAATTGTCCGCTTTGCCGACAAAAACCGCCATCAGCTGTTCGTTGAGCCCTGCGGACTGGATACAGAGGAGCTGTATATCCAAGGCTTTTCCAGCTCTCTGCCGGAGGATGTTCAGCTTGCCATGCTGCGCACCGTTCCGGGGCTGGAAAACGCGGAGATGATGCGCCCTGCCTACGCCATTGAGTATGAGTGTATCGACCCCACGGCGCTGCTTCCCACTCTGGAAACCAAGTCGGTTCCCGGACTTTACGGGGCAGGACAGTTCAACGGTACCTCCGGCTACGAGGAGGCGGCGGCCCAGGGCTTGGTGGCAGGGGTGAATGCGGCGCGGAAGCTGCGGGGAGAAGCTCCCTTTATTCTCACCCGGGATACCAGCTATATCGGTACGCTGATTGACGATTTGGTAACCAAGGGCACGGAAGAGCCCTACCGGATTATGACCAGTCGCTCAGAATACCGCCTGCTTCACCGGCAGGACAACGCCGACCGGCGGCTTACCCACATTGGCCATGAAATTGGTCTTGTTCCGGAGGAGCGGCTGCATCAGGTGGAGGAAAAGTATGCTGCTGTGGACAGGGAAATTCGCCGTCTGGAAAGCACCGGCGTGGCGGCAAGTGAAGCGCTCAACGCCATGCTGGAAAGCCGGGACTCCGCACCGGTGCAAAATTCCGCCCGACTGGCAGATTTGCTCCGCCGCCCCCAGGTCAGCTATGCCGACATTGCCCCCTTTGATGTCCACCGCCCGCAATTGCCGGAAAGCGTAACGGAGGAAGTGCAGATTCAGCTGAAATACGCCGGATATCTGCAACGCCAGCTGCGGCAGGTGGAGGAATTTAAGAAAGAGGAGGCCCGGCTTCTGCCCCGGGAAATTGACTACAATGCCATCGGCGGTCTGCGGCTGGAGGCCAGGGATAAGCTGTCCCAAATTCGCCCGGTATCCATCGGGCAGGCAGGACGGATTTCCGGCGTCAGCCCGGCAGATATCGCGGTTTTGCTGATTTATCTGGAACAGAATAAGCCATAAGAAGCACCCCTTGCCAGGACAACGCTGCGCAAGGGGTGTTTTTTTGTCCGGGGTACGGGCAGGGGAAAGTGAAAAAGACTATTGACAAAGGGCGATGGCGGTGCTATCATAACCGTACTAGTACAGTTAGTACAGTTGAAGGAGGGAGTCTATGCTGCATTTGGACTATCGGGACGCTCGTCCCATTTACACCCAAATCTGCGACGGGATTCGGGAGCAAATTCTTTCAGGAATTTTGGTTACCGGAGACAGGCTGCCCTCGGTGCGGGAGCTGGCAACCCAGTTAACCATCAACCCCAACACCATTCAGCGTTCCTACCGGGAGCTGGAATTGCAGGGGTGGATTGCCACCGTGCCGGGCAAGGGGTGCTTCGTCTGCGGCATTCCCGGAGAGATTCACAGGGAAACGGACAATCTGTTACAGGAGTTTGACAAAATCACTGCCCGCCTGAGGGCCATGGGAATGACCCGGGAAGAATTGGTGCGGCGACTGCAAGGAGGGGACGACCATGCTTGAAATGCAAAATGTAACCAAAACCTTTGGGGATTTTAAGGCGCTGGAGAATTTGTCCATGTTCGTGCCTGCCGGAGGGGTGTACGGACTGGTAGGCCCCAATGGGGCAGGCAAATCAACGGCCATTCGCCTGCTTACCGGGGTGTATCGCCCCGACAGCGGCACCATCACCATGGAAAACGAGGCCATATACGAAAACCCTAAACAAAAACAGCGAATCGGCTACATTCCTGACGAGGTGTTTTACTACCCGTCGGCCACCCTGGAGGAAATGCGGCGGTTTTACAGCGGCATTTACCCCCGTTTTGACAACGACCTGTTCGTCCGCTTGCAGGATGTGTTTCAGCTTCCGGTAAAAAGTCCCATTCGTCGGTTTTCCAAGGGTATGCAGAAGCAGGCGGCCTTCCATCTGACAATCTGTACCCGTCCCGATGTGATGATTCTGGACGAACCGGTGGACGGCCTTGACCCTGTGATGCGACGGCAGGTGTGGAATCTTATTTTGTCCGATGTGGCACAGCGGGAAACCACGGTGCTGATTTCTTCCCACAATTTGCGGGAGCTGGAGGACATCTGCGACCATGTGGGCATTATGGACAAAGGGAAAATGCTCCTGCAACGCTCCCTGGCAGATATGCAGGGCAACACGGTAAAACTGCAGCTTGTGGGAGAAATCCCCCAGGGGCTGGAGATTCTCCACACGGCCCAGTCCGGACGGCTGACCACATTGGTAGTCCGGGGCGGCGCCGAGGAAGTAACGGCAAAGGTAAAGGCGGCAAGCCCGGTGTATTTCGACGTTCTGCCCCTATCTTTGGAGGAGATTTTCATTTACGAGCTGGGAGGTGTGAGCTATGAAGTTAAAAACATCGTTCTTTAACAAAACCGCCTTTTTCAAGGCCGTAATCCGGTTTGCGCCCTTGTGGGGGATCTACTTCATCGGCGGCTTGCTGGTGATGCTCACTGCCACCGGCTACGATAGCAGCAACCCTGTGGCTCAGGCCTATTTCAACGCCAGCGACGTGGTTCAGACCATCGGTGTCTTCGCGCCGATCAATCTGGTCTATGCCTGCCTGGCAGCCCAGCTTCTGTTTGGAGATTTATTCAGCAGCCGGCTGTGCAACGCCCTGCACGCTCTGCCCCTGCGGCGGGAAACCTGGTTTTGCACCCATGCGCTGGCAGGAGTTGCCTTTTCCTTTGCGCCCAATCTGCTGGGCATTGCCGTTATCATGCTACGCATGGGTCAGTTCTGGTTTGTGGGTCTTATCTGGCTGCTGGGTATGACGCTGCACTATCTGTTCTTCTTTGGCCTTGCGGTGTTGAGCATGTTCTGCACAGGCAACCGGTTTGCCATGGTGGCGGTGTACGGAATTTTGAATTTTGCTTCCTTGATTGCATGGTGGTTCTGCAGTGTGGTATTTCAGCCTATGCTGTACGGCATTGTCTTCTTGGAAGAGGTCTTTGTTCGGTTCTGCCCCGTGGGGCAGCTCATTGCCCAGCCCTCGGAGTATGTTCTGCTGGGCAGACAGGACGGCGCTGGCCTGAATACCAGGGATTATTTCTTCAATGGCTTCGGTGAGGGCTGGGGATATCTTACCGTGATTGCCCTTGTGGGTGTGGCGCTTTTGGCAGTGAGCCTTTTGCTGTACCGCCGCAGAAAGCTGGAAAGCGCAGGGGACTTCATCGCCCTGCGGCCGCTGGCGCCGGTATTCAGCGTGGTGTTCTCTCTGTGCGCCGGGGCGGTGTTTACCATGTTTGGAGAGGCCATTGACAACTTCTTCCTGCCGTACTTGCTTTTGGGCGCGGCAGTGGGCTTCTTTGTGGGGCAGATGCTTCTGCGAAGAAAGGTAAAAGTATTTGACAAAAAGACCCTGCTAAAGGCGGGACTCTTGCTGGCGGCGGTATTTGCCGCCTTGACGATGGTGCGGTTGGACCCCATAGGGATTACCCGCTGGGTTCCCCGGGAGCAGAGCGTGGCTTCCGTAACCGTCAGCAGCCGGGAATCTTTGCAAAGCGGCTACTATTTCACAGCGAAAGAGCCTGAGGATATTGCCACGTTGGTGCGGCTTCACAAAACCCTGATACAAACGGGGGAGGAAAAGGAACACGGGGACAAAAACACCACGGTGTATCTGACCTACAGGCTCTCTAACGGCAGTGTTGTGCGGCGTATGTACAGCGCCTATGTGGGGGAGGATACCATAACTACCCTGCGGCGGGTATTTAGCCGCCCCGAGGTGGTGCTTGGCTACGACGATTGGGAAAACCATCTTCAGTATTTGCAGATTGAAGGTAACCGTTTGAAGTGGGAGCAGGCCCTTTCCCTGCTGCAGGCAATGGAGAAGGACTGCATGGCAGGCACCATGTCCCAGAACTATGGCCACCATGCTACCGGCACCGGGGTGAAGGTGTATGTGGAGACCCGGTGGCGCAACAGCAGCGGCGAGTATGAAAACCGGGATATTCGGGTATTTTCCGATGCAGAAAATACCATGGCCTGGCTGCGGCAAAACGCCCACATCTGGTACGACGAAAAGGATTACGGCGGCATGACCGTTGAAGACTTCTTGGCCGGGGCATAAAGAAACGCCGCCACCCATTTGGGTGGCGGCGCGTTTTTTTATATTACTGCTTCTTTGCCAGACGGGCTTCCTTCCGCTCCTGCTTGGTTTTGCATAACTTTTCCAGCTGGGGCACCAGGAGGATACACAGCAGCGCTGCTGTGAAGCCACCGTTATACAGGCAGAAGCCGCCGTGCATATCCGGCACAGCTGTTACCAGCAGGTAGTGAAGTCCTCCTGCCAGAATGCCGTAGCCAAAGCCGTACTTGCCGGAAACGGGGGAAAGACCGTTGGCGTAGCACAGGCCGATGAGAATGGACTGATTGCCGACGGTCAGAGCGTAGCTTTCCACACCCAGAAGCTTGGCAATCCAGCCAAACAGGAAAGAAGCAATCATATACCCGGCCATAATGGGCCACACATTGCCCGGATGGCTTCCGGAATTGCAGGTGGCCAGCATGCAGAACACAATGCCAAAGGTCATGCCTGTCCACACGTCCCTGCCGTCAATCAGTCCGGCCAGGTTGAAGTAGGCCACAATCATCAGTCCGAACACGCCCACATTCATCAAAAACGGAGCGATGCCGTACTTGTTGGAAAAGCATACCCCGTGGCCGGCGTCTTTCAGCAGCTGCCAGTAGTCCTTGGGCTTGCAGCCCATGCAAAGCGCAAACACAATGCACAGGGCAAACACCGCGATGCAGAAGACGTTGGCCCCCACCGGCAGGGTAACATCAGCCGCGGCCATGGTGGAGAGCTTGCCCAGGTCGCCGATTTTCCAGCCCAGCATCACATTGTACAGCACAGAGCGCAGGAAAAATGCCGTCAGACCGATGGGCAGTGCGGCGGAATAATGGTCGTAGCCCTTATGAACGATGGGGGCGTGGGCAAGACCTGCCGGCAGGGTAAAGCCAATGACGATACCAACCACAACCGCCAGGGCAAGTCCCAGCCAGTTAAAGCCGATGTACTCCGTGCCGGGGTAGCGCAGCAGCAAATCGGAAATCAGAGGGGCAATGCCGGTGCAGTACAGCATGGCGTTGCTGCAGGCGCCGATTTTCTCCTTCTTCACCGCGGCGTACAGAACGACGCCCAAAATGGTGGGCAGCATATTCAGGGGATTCATGCCCCAGGAGGCAAAGCCCATGGTCAGCAGCACGCCCAGGGTGGAAACTTGGTTGGGGTTGGAGCCGGGCAGACAGCAGATGCCGGTGCAAAGCAGACCCACCAGAGCCATATTCAGGAAGGTAGCTGCGTAGCCGCCCAGGGCGAAATAGTTGGTGGAGATTTTGCAGGTTCCGGTGAGGATATCCCACAGGCCGGAAAGCATGGCGCTTCTGTCCGGCATGCACACCGCCCCTACCAAAAAGCACAGGCTGATGGCGCCGAAGAACAAACGCAGAAAATTACCCTCGGACAAATTGGCTGTTTTTTTCATGGTGCTTACCTCTTTCCTTATAATAAAAAGGGCAATCCGATTCTGTAAAAATCGGATTGCCCAGACGGTCGGCATTACGAAGCTGCACTCCCTCGCGGTAAGCTCCGCGTTCCGTCAGTTATGCAGCCGATGTAGGTATTATAGGGGAAAGCTGCGGCGATGTCAATCCCTTACAGCTTTTCTGCGGCCTCGACCACGTGCTTCATCAGCACGGAGGTGGTAACAGCGCCTACGCCGCCGGG
>JAZOQT010000022.1:0-18250 GCA_045656245.1 Faecousia sp. | reverse complement strand
CGCGGTAAACGAATCCATTTGGGAACATTTGAAATTACTGTATTATCCACAGATTGGTTCAATATCACTATCTTTATTATCTCCGCTGCGGTGGCATTTTGTAAGGAAACAAAACTGTTTTCACAGAGTCGTAATTACCCTGTATCTTCGTAAACGGCATTTCCTTCATTGTGTCTGGTTGGTGTTGCATTTACGGTTTTTATCCTTGCAACACCCCATATTCCCATTTTCCGAGACCCCATTACAGGAACCTATGGCTTTGCTGGGTAAGCAGGGGAACACAGCTTTCACCATTTGCGGTTTCCTTGACTTTTTGTGTGCGACGACGTATAATTAATTTGTCTATTGTTTTGTGTAGAAAACACAAGAAAACTATGGTGAGGACGACGATAGCTATGGATAAGGATACGATTCAAGTAAGTGTAATCTGCAATACATATAACCATGCAGCCTATATCCGGGATGCATTGGAAGGTTTTGTGAATCAGAAGACCAATTTTAGGTACGAGGTACTGATCCACGATGATGCATCTACTGACGGAACAGCGGACATTATCCGTGAGTATGAGGTGAAATATCCTGATCTCATTAAACCGATCTATCAGACGGAAAATCAGTATACCAAAGGTGTAAAAATTTCTTGGACATTTCAGTTTCACCGGGTTACCGGTAAATATGTGGCATTTTGCGAGGGCGACGGTTATTGGACGGATTTGAATAAATTGCAAAAGCAGTATGATGTAATGGAAAGCCATCCGGAGATTGACATCTGCGCCCACAGAATGGGAAGAGTTAGCGGAAGAACTGGGGAGAGAATCGGTTTCCAGGGCCCTGGTGATCAAACAAAGTTATTTAACCAGAAACAGGTCATTCGTGGCGAAGGCGGATTTGTGGCAACTTCTTCCTTGTTTTGCCGAAGCGAATTGCTAAAAGAGCAGCCGGAGTTTAGAAAAATTCTGTCCCTTGATTATACGATGCAGATTTATGGTTCTCTGCGGGGTGGTATGATGTACCTAGGCGAGAGTATGGGCGAGTGCCGTGTTTGTACTCCCGGTTCCTGGACAGAACGAACCCGTAAGGTTTATAAGACCAAAAAAGCCTTCAATGTGAAACTGAAAAAGATGCTGATTCAGTTAAACAAGGAAACGAAACATAAATACTGGGATGCAATTTGCTATGTATACATAAAAACCCTAATGCGGGATGCATATTGTGTTTACCTGAAACTCAAGGGTGGTAATAAGTAAATGGAACAAACACATAAGAAAAACTCCCATAAAGTGTTTGGCGCATTGTTGTGGAAGTTCTTTGAACGGATAGGCGTTAGTGGAATGCAGTTCATTCTGCAGGTGATTTTGGCGAGAATGCTCTCTCCGTCCCATTACGGCGTTCTGTCTATGATGATGATCTTTGTGGCATTGGCAAGGGTTTTTGTGCAGCGGGGCTTTAATACTGCATTGGTGCAGAACAAGGATGTTACAGAGGAGGATTATTCCTCGGTGTTTTGGGCAACATTGTCCATCGCAGGTGTTCTGTATGCTCTTTTGTTTTTCCTGTCGCCGGTGATTGCCAATTTTTATGAAATCCCGGAGATTAAGGACTATTTGCGGGTGCTGGCATTGATTCTGTTCCCCGGTGCTTTGAACTCTATTCAGGTGGCAAAACTCAGCCGAGAAATCAATTTCCGGAAAATATTTATCAGCAATATTGCTGGTATCGTGATTTCTGGTGTTATAGGTGTGACAATTGCCTATATGGGCGGCGGTGTATGGGCACTGGTGGCGTACAATTTTTTGAACGTAGCCATTGCCTGCATTACCATGCAAATGATTGTCAATCTGAAATTGCGTTTCGTCTGTAATTTTAAGCGATTGAGAGTTCTGTTTGCTTTCGGTTGGAAGATTCTGGTTGCCAGCTTGATCGATACCCTTTATCAGGATATCCGCAGCTTGGTGGTGGTAAAGAAGTACTCTGCCGGAGACTTGGGGTATTATGAGCGGGGAAAGCAGTTTCCGCAGTTTGTAACAAACGCCATCAATACCTCTGTGCAGAGTGTTATGCTTCCGGTTATGTCCCAAAAACAGACAGAGCCTGCTCAGGTGAAAGCGATTATGCGGAAATCTGTTTCCCTGAGTTCCTATATTATCCTGCCCATGTTGGCCGGAATGGCAGCAGTGGCAGAACCTGTAGTCCGTCTGCTGCTGGGTGAAATGTGGCTTCCCTGTGTGCCATTTATGCAGATCTACTGCTTTACTTTTGCTTTTGTTCCTATTCATTCCTGTAATCTTCAGGCCATCAGTGCGATGGGCAGAAGCGGTATCAACTTGATACTGGAAATTATCAAAAAGGCAATCGGTCTCGTGGCGTTGGTGATTGCAACCTTCTGTTTCCACACGCCTTTGGCCATTGCCATGACCGGTGTGTTTACCACGGTAATCAGCTTCTTTGTCAATGCCTATCCCAATAAGAAATTGATTGGATATTCTTATTTTGAACAAATGAAAGACGTTTTTCCGTCTTTTGTGATGTCAGTACTTATGGCTGCACTGGTACTGTTGGTGGGGTGGTTGCTGCCCCTGCCGACATTTGTTACAATGTTGGTGCAGATCCTTGTGGGCATAGTGCTTTATGTGCTGCTTTCCATCGTGTTCAAAGTAAGTTCTTTCAAAGAACTGTTTTCTGTTATAAAGGGTTTCTTGCATAAATAACGTTTATATTTAAAGACCGCTATCCAGTGTCGGATGGCGGTCTTCTTTTTACCAATATTTTTCACAGCAGGAGTATTGCCATTTTTCGGACGGGGTGCTATACTACAGGCGTATGAATTTCCGTCAATATGCGGCACAGAAGGGGGAATCATTATGAAAATTGGCGCGCAGATGTTCAACGTTCGGGAGTTTACCAAGACCCTGGAGGGCCTGGATGATTCTTTAAAAAAAGTTGCGGACATCGGTTACGAAATCGT
The DNA here is from genome assembly GCA_045656245.1 of Faecousia sp. Classification (GTDB taxonomy): domain Bacteria; phylum Bacillota; class Clostridia; order Oscillospirales; family Oscillospiraceae; genus Faecousia. Next base: position 15,285 of record JAZOQT010000022.1, on the reverse strand, counting down.
TCAGATATCCGGTACCTGTGAATATGACCCCATGTGGATGAAGGACACCCTGCAAAAGTACAATCTGACCTGTGCAATTACCCACACGAATTATAAGCGACTGATCGCGGAAACCGAGGCAGTGGTGCGTGAGCATGCCGTTTACGGCTGTAAAAACATTGGCATCGGCATCATGCCCAAGGAAATGCTGGGCTCTCTGGAAGGCTATGAGGCCTTCAAAAAGGAGATTATCCCCGTGGCGCTGAAAATGCGGGATTTGGGTGTAAAGCTGCAATATCACAACCACTGGCAGGAGTTTGAAAAATTCGACGGCAAGGACGTTATGCAGCGCATGATTGAGGAGTTCCCTGAGGACGCCATGGACTTTACCTTTGATTTGGGCTGGGCGGCCAGCGCAGATGCAGATGTGCTGGCGCTGATTGATCAACTAAAGGGAAGGCTTTCCCGAATCCACCTGAAGGACTATTTGGATTTGCCGGAGGACGGCAGTATTACCGGCAGAGTATATCTGCGGCCTATGTATGAGGGAAAGTTGCCTTACGATGTGTACATTCCTGCTCTGAAGGAGGCCGGCTGTGAATATGCTCTGGTTGAGCAGGACAAGAGCTACGGTGAAGACCCCTTTGACTGCCTTAAGCGCAGCTATGAGAATGTGATTTCCCGTTTCCCGGAACTGAAATAACCGCAATTATCTTAAACCGAGGCGTTTTATATGAAAAGAAGCAATGCGGGTATGCTCCGCGGCCCACTGCTGACCAACATTATTTCTTATACCGTGCCCATCATTCTCACCAGCATACTGCAGCTTCTTTTCAATGCAGCTGACCTGGTGATAGTGGGCAGATTTCGGGGTAGTATTGCTCTGGCGGCGGTAGGCGCTACCGGCGCGCTGACGAACCTGATTGTGAATCTGTTTATCGGAATGTCTGTGGGTACAGGCGTTGCGATTGCCCACGGTATGGGCGGACATGAAGACGAGCAGGTACACCGCACGGTGCACACTTCTATTCCGCTGGCACTGGTCAGCGGTGTGGTTTTAACGATCATCGGTATTACCATGTCGGAAACCTTCCTAAAATGGATGGGCACCGACGAGGCGGTTCTGCCGCTGTCCACCGTGTATATGAAGGTATATTTCAGCGGTATGACCTTTACGGTGCTGTATAATTACTGCGCTTCCATTCTCCGGGCAGTGGGGGATACCAAAAGTCCTCTTATTTATCTTACCATTGCCGGTGTTTTGAACGTAATTTTGAACGTGGCCCTTGTTGCAGGCTTGGGCATGCACGTGGAGGGCGTTGCCCTGGCTACGGTGATTTCCCAAGGGGTTTCTGCGGTGCTGGTGGTTATTGCACTGATGCGCAGAACCGACGCCTGCAAACTGACCCTTTCCAAAATGCGTTTTTATAAAAGGCAATTGCTGAAAATTGTCCGCATTGGTTTTTCGGCAGGGCTTCAAGGCTCCATGTTCTCTATCTCCAATGTGATGATTCAGTCCTCTATCAATTCCTTCGGTGATATTGTGATGTCGGGCAGCGCGGCCGCCGGCAATATTGAGGGCTTTGTCTGGACGGCGATGAACGGCCTGCATCAAACGGCGGTGAACTTCGTTGGACAGAATGTGGGCGCCAGGCAATTCAAGCGGGCCTATCAGACGTTTTGGATTTGTCTGGGGTGCGTTGGCATCGTTGGGTTGGTAATGGGTGTAGGCGCGTATATCTTTGCGCCCCAGCTTTTGAGCTTTTATATTACCGATTCCCAGCAGGCCATTGCCGTGGGCGTCATCCGCATGGGCTTCATTGCGTTGCCTTATTTTATATGCGGGCTAATGGAGGTTACTACCGGGGCGCTGCGAGGACTGGGGGTTTCGGCGCTACCCATGCTGATTTCTGTGATGGGCATCTGCGTGTTCCGTCTGATTTGGATTTGGACGGTTTTCCAAGTACCCCAGCTGCACACCTTGGAATGTCTGTTCTTTTCCTATCCCGTGTCCTGGGTGATTACCTTTGTCGCACAGCTGATCGCCTTTTTTATCAGCTTCCGAAAACAAAAGCTGCGGTTGGAAGCGGCGTGATATCAATAAAAACCGGAGGGGACCCCCTCCGGTTTTCTGTGTTTATTCTGCTTGAATCAGGTAGTAGATAGAGGGGGAAACCTTCCCAAGGGAGAAGTGCGCCCAGCCATCTTTGTAGGTAACAGGAACTGTACCGACATATTGTCCCTCTGCGTTGACCGCACGAATCATAAGATTGGTCTGGTTGGTTTTCAGAGCAATGTCCGCCTCAATTACCTCGCAGATGATGGGAGGCTTGCCGTAGTTCACCAGCTTTTGATAGGGCGGGAAACCGTCCCTGGGGGCAGGGAATTCCGGAGCATCTACAACCTGCATATCCGTGTTAGTTACATTGCCTACTGCAGTGAGCAGCATGGAGTCGGTGTGGGCAAGATCCAGATCGTTGTTCAAAGAGCTGATAGCGATCACGGCATAGTCGTTGCTGCATTTTACCTGCATACCGTCCAGTTCAAGGACATTGTTCTGTCCCAATCGCCCGTAGACACATTTGGTCATGGAGGTGTCCACAGTTCCATATTTTTTCTTCCAGCTGCGATAAAGCTCACCGGTATCGGATACAACCTCCCCAGAATTCAAATCTACCAGGGGTGTGTTGTCGTCTACGGCATCGGGGTATTCTCCATAGTAGTCTGCGCCAATCTGGGAAAGCTCCGTGGAGGCGCTGAAGGCGGCTTTGGATATTTTGATACGACTACCCGGCTCTTGGTCGTTGTCGGCTTCCAGTTCTTTGATTCGAATGGGGATTTTTTTGTTGGCAGGCTTTACATCTTCCCGACGGGTGATGATGGAGGCGTGATAAAATAAGCCGAATTTTGCAGGGTCATTCCATGTGGAGAAGGGCCCTTCCCGGTAACCCACATCGCCGATGGTTGCGGAGCTTGACTCTTTGCCCAGAATGTTCATATGGTCCAGTAGGGAGTTATAGGCATAGGTGTGAATGGTGTAACCGGACCAGTTCTGGAGCATACCAATAGCGGCCATCATAATGGAACTCTCTGCCCGATACTTGTTGGGGAAAGTCAAATCCCATTCCGAGGTGAAGAAAGGCTTCTGGAAGCTACGGTGGCGGGCATTGCGCATGGCGCCCCACTCTGCCTGCTCATGGAGGGCGATGTCCCGATAGTACCGCTTGTCCGGCTCCCAGTTCATGTAGCGTACATTCAGGTGGGAGTCCATAAAATCGCCCACTTTTTGACCTGCCTTACAAGAAAGGTACTTCCAGGAGAAGTTTACACCGGTAAAGGGAATCTTTACGCCGATGGATCGCATATAGTCAAACATTTCCTTGTAGTAGTCTTCGGTTACCTTGATTTTGTATTGGTTCAGAGGCTCACAGTGGTGGGTGTCCAGACTAATGCTGTCTGTGTCCAGGTCAATGTTGTTTTCCCTGCACCAAGCCCGGAAGCCCTCTCTAAAATTGGTAGCATAGGGTTCGACGGTAATCTGGGCATTAAAACAGCCGTACAGGTCTGCCTCGTTGATGGCATCGCTGAGGGCGATGGCGGGGTCGTCCTTGTACTTAAGGCCGGTATAGGGATTTTTGTGTTCCCACAGCACTTCCATGTACTCTTTTTGCAGCTGAATCAGCCTCCGGTCAAAGAGGGAATAAGGGGTGGCTCTGTCGCTAAGAAGGTGGGGATTCACAACGCCGTCCTCTACCTTGAACTTGCGGTAGGTGAGCATATCCAAATAGATGTAAATTCCTTCCCGCTTCAGACAGTAAATCAAATAATCCATACGGTCAAAGGATTCGCTGTCATAGGTAGAGGTATTGCTTAATCGCTTTCCCTTGCAGAACTGATAAATGTTTGGGGTTGCCCATTCCGCATCGATTTGGTGAAAGCGCACCATGTTACAGCCATAGGCAGCCAAGCGCCTTGCCAGCTTTGGAGCGCACTCCTTTTCCGGGAAGCATGCGCCGGAATTTAGGTTTGTGCCCCAAAACCGGACAGGCGTACCGTCTTCAAATACGAACCGTTCTCCCTTTACCTGCAAAAAGCCATGCTTGCCGGCAGGTTTTTCCTGCTCAAACAGGTAGGAAATATCGATGGGGGCAAAGGTGGGATAGGCGGGAAAGGGAATGAAATTTGACATTGTATTTACCATCCTTTATAATACTTAATATGAAAGCTTGAAGTTCAATACTGTTACTATAGATCGTAAAACAGTGAAAATCTACTAGAAATCAAAAAAACAACAATGAAAACTTGCTATAAGGGGGGAGCAGTATGTACTCACTGTACGAATTGCGCCACAATACGGTGGAAGCCAGAAATGGTTTTCGTATCAGCGCTTGTCCCGTGCGAATGCACCGGCATATTGAATTGCTGCTGGCGGAAAGCGACGGCATGGTTGTCCGTATTAACGGCAGGGTATATACCCTGAATCGGGGGGACATGTATGTGATTTTCCCCAATGTTCCCCATGGCATTGAATCGGAAACAGGCGTGGGTACAGTGGTATTCATTGCGCCGGATATCTGCAGAATTTACCGACAGGAACTGATTGGCCATGGACCGGAAAATCCTGTGATACCTCGTGAACGCTGTCCGGAGGCGGTTTTGCAGTTGATTTCCCGTATGGCGCAGATGTATTGCGACGGAGCAGGCCGGGACCAACGGGTTTTGGCGGGTTATGCCGGCGCGCTGGTGGGGGAAGTGCTGTCTGTGCTGAAGCTGAAACCAAGGGAAGCGGACGACAACCTGCTGGAAAGTCTTGCGTCCTACATTTTGGAGAATTACACGGGGCAAATTACCCTTAGGGAAACTGCAAAAGCGCTGAATTACAGTCAGTGCTACATATCCAGGCTGATTCTTTCAGCATTTGGGTGCAACTTTCGTTCTCTGATTAACAGCTACCGGGTGGCCTTGGCGGAGAATCTGTTGTTAACAGAGGAAGAAAGTATTTTGGAGATTTGCGCAACCTGCGGATTCCAAAACCAGAGTACCTTTAACCGGGTGTTTCGTCAACAAACCGGTATGACACCCCGCCAATACCGGCAACAGCGACCCCAGCCCGCCCAGATACCCAAGCTCTATATTCGCTGACGGGTTAAAAGATGAAAAAGCTGTGCATAATGTAGCCATTGCGTTGATTGGAGGCTTTCTATGTGCACTGCTTTTACCTATAAAACCAAGTGCTTTTACTTTGGGAGAACTCTGGATTATGAGGTTTCCTTTGCAGAGCAAATAACCCTTACCCCAAGGGAGTTTCCCCTGATGTTTCGCCACACGGGGTGTATGGACAGCCACTTTGGGATTCTGGGAATGGCCAGCGTACAGAAGGGTTACCCCCTTTACTATGACGCCATGAACGATAAGGGTCTGGCTATGGCGGCGCTGAATTTTGTGGGCAATGCCCATTATCAGCCCGTAACCTCTGGAAAGGATAATGTTACCCATTTTGAGTTGATTCCCTGGATTTTGGGACAGTGCCAGACCGTCCAGCAGGCGCTGAAGCTTCTACGCCGTATTTGCATTACCGATACGCCCTTTGGTCCGGAACTTCCGCCTGCCCAGCTGCACTGGCTGATAGCCGACCGCAGGGAAGCGATTACTGTGGAAGCGATGGAGGACGGTTTGCATATCTATCCTAACCCTGTGGGCGTACTGACTAACAATCCGCCCTTTCCCATGCAGCTTCAGCGACTGAACGACTATATGGGGTTGTCCAGCGACAATCCCAGAAACACCTTTTCAAAAAAGATGGAATTTTCAATTTACAGTCGGGGCATGGGTGCATTAGGGTTGCCGGGAGACTTGTCCTCAGGGTCAAGATTTATCCGTGGCGCGTTTGTAAAAGAAAATTCCCTGTCCGGAACGTCCGAACCGGAGAGTGTGAACCAGTTCTTTCACATTTTGACCTCTGTGGAGCAGCAAAGAGGGTGCTGCCAGGTAGGCCCAGGGGAGTATGAAATCACCCTGTATGCCTCCTGCTGTAACACGGACAAGGGTATTTACTATGTCAAGACCTATGGAAACCACCAAATCTGCGCTGTGGATATGCATAAAGAAGATGTACAGGGGACGGAACTAATGTGTTTTCCCCTGATAACAGGAGAGCAAATCCGGGAATTGAATTGATAAAATCCCTCTGCCGCCGGCGGGGGATTTTCCCTGTTCTGGGGGTTGATTTTTAGAGGGTGGGTGTGTATAATTACCATAACTTAATGGAGTGAGGGGAAATTAGAAATGAAAACGCTTTTGTTTGTGGGAGATTCCATTACCGATGCCGGGCGCAAGCGGGAGCTTCCTCTGGATTTGGGCACCGGTTATCCTGCTTATGTTTCGGCCAGATTGGGTCTGGAGCAGCCCGGTGCATTTACCTTCTACAACCGGGGCATCAGCGGCAACCGCATTGTGGATATCTACGGCAGAATAAAAAAGGACATCATCGCCCTGAAGCCGGATTATATGAGCATTTTGGTGGGCGTCAACGATGTCTGGCACGATTTCTATGAAGAGCCCAACGGTATCTCCACGGAAAAGTACAAGAAAATCTATACTATGCTTTTGGAAGATCTGCGACAGGAGCTTCCCAACACCACCATTGTGCTGATGGAGCCCTTTACACTCCCCGGGCCTGCCAATGAGGACATCTACCCCCAGTTTCGGTCTCTTGTGGAGGAAAAAGCCCAGGTTGTCAGGGAATTGGCAGAAGCATTTCAGCTGCCCTTTATTCCGTTGCAGAAGGATCTGGACGAGATGAACAAGAATGCTCCGGAAGACTTCTGGCTGCGGGACGGTGTACACCCCAACATCTATTTCCATCAGCATATTGCGGATAAATGGATGCAGCTTTTCAAGAAGCAGATGGGGATTTAAGAACAGTATTATCTAAAATAAGGCGGTGTTTACCTTGAATCAAGTTTACATACCCAAGGATTACAAGGCGGTGCTGGATGCCTACGACACCCAGCGGGCCATTGCGTACATCAAGGAAACCTTCCAGCAGGAATTTTCCGGCGCGCTGAACCTGAAACGGGTGTCTGCCCCTTTGTTCGTTACAGAGCAGTCCGGCCTAAACGACAACCTAAACGGCTACGAGCGGGCGGTATCCTTTGACGTGCCTGCAGTAGGGGAGGATGCCCAGGTGGTACACTCTCTTGCCAAATGGAAGCGCCTTGCTCTGAAGCGGTACGGCTTCAGTGTGGGCAACGGACTTTACACCGACATGAATGCCATTCGTCGGGACGAAAGCCTGGATAATATCCATTCTATCTATGTAGACCAGTGGGACTGGGAAAAAATCATTACCAGGGAAAACCGGAATCTGGCGTATCTGAAGCTGATTGTCCGGGCCATCGTAGGGGCAATTTGCGATACCAATGACCGGCTCCACGTGCGGTTTCCCCAGCTTCGGGTGGAGCTCAGCAGGGAAGTGTCCTTTGTTACCACACAGGAGCTGGAGGATATGTATCCGGAGCTGACCGGCTCCCAGCGGGAAAATGCCTATGTAAAGGAGCACCCCACAGCATGTATCATGCAAATCGGGGGCGCCCTGCGCTCCGGCAAGCCCCATGACGGCCGCGCCCCGGACTATGACGACTGGAATCTCAACTGCGACATTTTCTTCTGGGACGAGGTTTTGGGCAGAGCGTTGGAGATTTCTTCTATGGGCATTCGTGTGGACAGCGCCGCCCTGGACAGACAGCTGAAAGCAGCCAACTGTGATGACCGCAGAATGCTTCCGTTCCATCAAATGCTTATGAATGATGAGCTGCCACTGACCATTGGCGGTGGTATCGGCCAGTCCCGACTGAGCATGCTGATGATGGGCTGCGCCCACATCGGAGAGGTGCAGTCCAGCATTTGGGATAAGGAAACCGTGGAAATTTGTAAAAATGCGGGTATCGCACTGCTTTGATAAGGATATCGGAATGAAAGAGAAAACAGGGATATTATTTGACCTCGACGGTACGCTGCTGAACACCCTGGATGATCTGGCAGATGCCATCAATTATATGTTACATACCCTGGGTTATCCCCAACGGACACTGGAGCAGGTGCGCTGCGCTGTGGGCAACGGGGTGGAAAATCTGGTGCGTGGCATATTGCCCGCAGGAAGTACAGATGCCCAGGTTAAGGAAGCGCTAAGCGTGTACCGCCCTTATTACGAGTCCCACAGCCAGGTTAAAACCAGGCCCTATGAGGGAATCATGGAGGTTCTGGCAGAAATCCAAAGGGAGTTTCCTGTTGCTATTGTGTCCAACAAGCAGGATGTGGCGGTAAAAGCCTTGTGCAAGGATTATTTCCCCGGAATTTATGCCCTTGGGGAAATCAGTGGCTGTCCGAGAAAGCCGGCGCCGGATATGTTAAACAATGCCATGGCCGCTATCGGCGTGGAGCGCTGTATCTATGTAGGGGACAGCGAGGTGGACATCATCACAGCAAAGAACACAAATGTTCCCTGTGTCAGTGTTCTATGGGGCTTTCGAAAGGAAGCGGAGCTTTTGCCCTACGGACCGGATTGCTTCTGCCGCAACCCCTCTGAATTGCCTGATTTGTTGCGCAATCTTTGTATGAATTGAATGATAGAAGCTGCACTGCTTCAACAAAAGCAGTGCAGCTTTTTGCGGTGATTTTGTATTGACTTTTCTTCTTGGGAATGGTATATTATAAGATATGATTCGTAGTGTGCGATATTATTGTCTGAAAGCGTTTTTGATGGATTAGGAGGGTATCTACCCATGAATACAGAAGATAAAAACTTTAACCCAAAAGAAACAACCATTGACCTGCAGCGCCTTGTTGGCGCGGTAGTCGATAAGCTGTGGCTGGTAGCTTTGGTGGCCGTTCTGTGCGCCTTGATTACCTTCCTGGGGACATTTTACCTGGTTTCTCCGAAATATACGGCATCCTCCATGTTTTATGTCAATAATGGCGACTTCTCTCTGGGTGGTACGTCTTTTAGTATTTCCTCTGCGGATATTTCCGCCTCCAGAAATTTGGCGCGTACTTATATTGTCGTTCTGAAAACCAGAGAAACACTGGTGGACGTTATTGACTATGCCGGTGTGGACCGTACATATGCAGAGGTTGCGGGAATGATTTCTGCCGCCTCCGTCAACAATACGGAAATTTTTGAAATTCAGGTTACCTCGGATGACCCTCAGGAGGCTACAAAGATTGCCCACGCCATTGAGGAGATTTTGCCAAGCCGAATTAAGAAAATAATCGAAGGCAGCTCCGCCAAGGTTGTGGATACAGCCATTGTTCCCGCTGCCCCCAGTTCTCCCAGCTATAGCAACAATGCTATCATCGGCTTCCTGGTTGGCGCGATTGCCACAATCGTTCTGCTGTCCTTGCGGGAGCTGTTCGATATCGCTATTCATACCGAGGAGGATATTAACGGAATCAGTCCCTATCCTGTCTTGGTTTCCGTGCCGGATATGCTGGCACCCAGCAAGGGTGGCTACTATTACTATGGCTACGGCAGTAAGCGGCGTCAGGAGAGCAGTAAGACTCCCAAAGATGACGACCGGGCAATTATCGGTTCAAAAATCAGCTTTGTGGCTTCGGAAGCCTATAAGCGCCTGCGTACAAAGCTGCAATTTTCCTTCGCCGATGAGCAGGATTCCCGGGTAATCGGTATTTCCAGCGCTATGTCTGGCGAGGGCAAGAGTATTTCCTCCGTCAACCTTGCGTTTTCTCTGTCCCAGTTGGGAAAGAAGGTTGTACTGGTGGACTGCGATATGCGCCGTCCTTCGCTGATGGCAAAGCTTCATATTGAGAAAGCACCCGGTCTTTCCGGCTATCTCTCCGGTCAGACATCCTTTGTCGAACTGATTCAGGACTGCGGTCTGGAAGGGGAGGAGGATGCCTTCAAGGTCATCGTATCCGGACGGAATCCCCCCAATCCCATTGAGCTTCTCAGCTCCCACAGAATGCAGGAACTGGTAGGGTTTTTGAGAGAAAAATTTGATTTCATCATTTTGGACTTGCCTCCTGTGGGTGAAGTCAGTGATGCCTTGGCAGTGGCGGAACAGACCGACGGTTTCTTGCTGGTGGTTCGTCAGCATTACTGCAACCGTATGGCACTTTCCGATACCCTGCGGCAATTTAGCTTTGTCAATGCCAAGATTTTGGGTGTGATTTTTAACTGCACCAATGAAACTTCCAACAAATACGGATACCGCAAGGGCTACTATAAGCGCTACTATAAGCGGTATTACCACCGCTACACAGGCAGTTATGCATCCTCTGCAAGACGGCAGGAGCATACCGTTGAAAAAAAGGTTAAATAACTATGTATACCGATTTTCATGCCCACGTTCTACCTGGGATTGATGACGGCAGTAAAAGCAGGGAAGAATCTCTTGCCATGCTGCAACTGTTGTCTCAACAGGGAGTGGAAAGGGTTGTGGCAACGCCTCATTTCTATCCCCAATATGATGCTCCGGAGCGCTTTTTACAGCGCCGTGCAGAAGCTTTTGCCAGACTGAAGGAAAAGGCAGGGCAGGCTGACTTGCCGGAGATTGTATTGGGTGCGGAGGTATACTATTACCGGGGAATCAGCGAATCGGATTTCCTCACTGGGTTGACATTCGGTAAAAATCAGTGTATTCTAATAGAGATGCCAATGGGCGAGTGGTCAGACAGTATGTACCGCGAGCTCTCTGACATTCGGGAAAAGCAGGGGTTGATTCCTGTGATTGCCCATGTTGACAGATACCTTACGCCTTTTCACACGGATAATATTCCGGAAAGGCTTGCCAGGCTTCCTGTGTATGTACAGGCAAATTGCAGCGCTTTTCTTCGGTTCGGCATGAGAAAGGCTATGCTTCGTTTGCTGCAAAAAGGAAAGATACATCTTCTCGGCTCGGATTGCCATGATATGCATAGCCGCAGCCCGAATATGAAGGAAGCGCTGTCATATATTGAAAGTAAGGGCGGCCTGGAGGCAATTGAACAGCTGAGGCTGTATGAAAATCTGGTTTTCTAAAATAATGAATTAGGAGATGAGGCTTATGAAACGGGTATTCTCTTTGTTTACGGCAATTCTGATATGCGTTGCCGCAATCTGCCCTGCCTATGCGGCAAATGACTTTGTGCCCAGTATTGACTATAAACCTTGTCCTGATATTGATCCGATTATTGATCCCAACGGCAGAGAAGCCATTGCGGTGATTCTCGATGAGAATGGCCAGATTGTTGAGTATATCTATGACTGCCTGGTGGTTACCCCCGTAGCTGAAGCCAATACCTCTACGGTAATTCCTGCAGACTCCAAGGAAATCCTGCTTGATGTATACGACAAGCTGTCAGACGGCTCAATGCAACTTCCCTATGAAAAGTATAATTCTGGCTTAACCCAGCAGGGTATGGTGATTCGGGATTTGTTTGATGCGTCCTGGCTGTGTGATGAGCATCCCGTTTTGGTTGCCCAGGATGGTGTTACGGTACAGATTACTTTTAAGCTTGGTGTCAGTGATTCTACCAAGGTCTACTGCATGAACTATGTCGATGGCGAATGGAATCCCATTGTCAAGTGCGAAAATATTGGAAATGGTAAGGTTTCCTGTGTTTTTGAGGAGTTATGTCCGATTGTTTTCTGCGTAGAGCAGCCCTATGAGCCTCCGGTACAAACCGGTGATGCTGTGGGTAAGCAGCTGCCGATTTGGTTTGGCGTTCTGGCAGTATCTGCCGTATCGCTGGTTGTATTGCTGATTGCTGGCAATAAGAAGAAAAGATAAAACACAGAATGGATTAGGTGAAGCACATGAACTTACGGTTTGACGTTAAGCGGATTGCGTATTTCTGTATTATCCTGGTCCTGGTGTTGCTGGTAATTGTCAGTGGACTCCGGATTTTGGAGTCCACTGTTTTTTCACATCAGGATACCACAGATTTCACCAGTAAGGTGATTGTTCGCGATGGAGTGAAATATTTTCCCAAGCAGAGCATAACGGTGATTATGGTGGTGGGCATTGACCGCTTCGGTAAGGTTCAGCCCAGCAATTCCTATAATAATGACGGCGCGGCGGACATGGTCAGCCTTGTGATTTTTGACGAAGAGGCGGAAACCTGTAATGTTCTTTGCCTGAACCGGGATACCATGCTGGATATGCCTGTTTTGGGTGTTGGTGGCAAGGAGGCGGGTATCGTACATCAGCAGCTTGCCTTGGCTCATACCTATGGAAGCGGCCTGGACGACAGCTGCCGCAATACGAAAAAGGCGGTTTCCAATTTCTTGTACGGCGTTGATATTGATTACTATGTTTCCATGAATATGGATGCCATCGGTATTCTGAATGATTCCGTCGGCGGCGTCTCCGTTAACGTTGTGGATGATTTTTCCGGTGTTGACGATACCATTCCCATGGGACCGACAGTTCTGCGGGGTCAGCAGGCCATTCACTTTGTCCGCAGCCGTATGAATATGGACGACCAAACCAACCTTGCCCGTATGAAGCGGCAAGAGCAGTATATGGACGGCTTTGTAAATGCCTTCCGGGAAAAGCAAAGCAGCAGTGTGAGTTTTGTGGTTTCTGCCTATGAGGACGTGTCGGATTATATTGTAACCGACTGCACTGCCAATGGGTTTTCCTCTCTGCTTCGCCAGTACGCTGACTATCGGGTGGAGGATGTGATTTCTCCTGCCGGCAAGAGTGTTCTGGGGGAGAAGTACTTTGAATTTCATGTTGACGAAGAACAGCTGGATGCGCTGATTTTGCGTCTATTTTACCAAAGACAAGAATAAGCTGTTGGAGGAACCGAATTGCGTTATTATAAGATTGCCGGTCTGACGGTGGCCATGGATACCTTTGGCAGAACCCTCAAACAGGCACAGCCATACCTTTGTCCGGAGGGGGAAGCGGATATTACCGTTTTCTCCAACCGGCAGCGTCTGCTGGAAAACCAGCCCCATTTGAATAAGGATGACAGTGAGTATATCTCTACTGGGTCCTGCTTCTATTGTGAGCTTTTGAGGTATGACGGCTTCTTGCTCCACTCTTCTGCTGTTGTGGTGGACGGCAGGGCATACCTGTTTTCTGCACCCAGTGGAACAGGAAAGTCCACCCATACCAAGCTGTGGCTAAAAAAGTTTGGCGACAGGGCATTCATTCTCAACGATGATAAACCTGCCCTCCGACGGGAAAACGGTGTTTGGTATGCCTACGGCACGCCCTGGAGTGGAAAGTATGACATCAACACCAATGCAAGGGTGCCCATTGCCGGAATCTGTTTCCTCTCCCGAGGAAAAACCTGTTCCATAGCCCCCTATTCCGGGAGCAAGGCTGTATTGGCGTTTTTGGAGCAAACGGTACGTCCCGCGGGAACGGCGTACAGAACGTCGCTGATGACCTTGCTGCAACAGTTGATGGCAGAGGTTCCTGTTTGGCAAATGGCGTGTAATATGGACATGGAAGCGGCGGATGTTTCCTATCATGCCATGTCCAAGGCGTGATTTCAGGAGGATACTATGAAAAAAACCGTGAATGCATTTGACTATTCTGCCCAGATTATGAAGGCTCTACCCAAAGGAGCGCTGCTTACCACCAAGGCCGGGGATAAGGTAAACGCCATGACCATTGGCTGGGGCAGCCTCACTGTTGAGTGGGGAAAGCCGATTTTCATTGTCTATGTTCGGGAAAGCCGCTATACCATGGAGCTTCTGGAACAGACGGGAGAATTTACCGTGAATGTACCTCTGGAAAGCTGTGATAAGAACATTATCAGCTACTGCGGCACAAAATCCGGCAGGGATACGGATAAAATCAGCGACTTGGGTCTAACCTTGGAGCCTTCCCAGATAGTTGCCGCCCCGGGATTTAAAGAATTGCCCTTAACGCTGGAATGCAAAGTAATTTACAAACAGGTTCAAGACCTTGGGGCGTTGCCCGAGGACATTTTGGACCGCTACTATCCGGCAGACGAATCTGGGAAAATGGACGGTCATACCGCCTACTACGGACTTATCGTCAACGCCTATATTGCAGAATAAAAAAGCAGGGTTATAAACCCTGCTTTTATTTTTTGATACCGCAAACCTGGTACATACTGTCATTGGAAATGCACACGTCAACGGAAAACCACTGTTCAAAAAGCGCTTTCAATTCTGTTTCCGGAATTAGCTCGATGGAAATACTGCTTGCTCTGCCAGCATGGTGGGCATGCAAAGCCTTACGGCTCATGCCGTGGGCGACGGAGAGCCTGCCTCCGGTTTTCACCACTGATGCGAGCTTTTCAATCAAAGCCTGTGGATTGGGGAAGTGGGGGAATGCGTTATAGACCATTACGCGGTCGTATTGCATGGGAAAGTCTGTGGTTTCCACATCACCGCAGATGACCGGTATTTGTGGGAATTTTCCGGAGGCAATTTTAACCATCTGCGAAGAAATATCAATTCCAGTTACCGACCCCACGTTCCGTTTCAAATAATCGGGGAACAGCACACCGGTACCGCAGGCCACATCCAGAACATCCACCCCGGGCTGGATACCGGCGTTGTCAAGAATTGTCTGAATGATGGGTTCATTCCGAATCATATCCGCATCCCACCAAGGGGCGCAGCTATCAAAAAAATCGGCTATTTTTTGCTTATTCATGCATTTTCCTTTACTATCTTGGGATATCGCATGGGGATTGCCTTTGCTTTTTCCAGAGTGAATACCAGCAGGGGAATGAGTACCAGCTGGATAATGGTTCCCGGGAGTGTTCCAATGATATAGCTTCCTGCAAACATGGACAGGGTGTAGCTGCTGCCTTCACCCAGAAGGAATAGGGCATCGGCCATTCCGCCGGCTACTCTGCCTAAAATCATGGCCGGAATCAGACTGGCATAAATATCCGCAAACAGATGCTTTGTGTGAATAAATTTCATAAGTAAGCCGGCGGCGAGACCGTAAATAGCAAGCTCCGGAAGCATGGATACCAGGGCAGAGGCAGGAGGCATACCGGTAATAACCGAGGAGAGCATCGGCCCTGCAATGCCGCAAAACAGCCCGTACAGAGGGCCGCAAATCAAACCGCACAGCAAAACAGGAATGTGCATGGGGGAAATGATTTTGGAAAGCGCTACTGCGTGAAATGCAACAGGCAGGACGCAGCAAAGGGCTACGCACATTGCGCAAAGCACCAGACGCTTGATTTGGGTTTTATTCATAATAAGCACCTCGCTGTAGTTTTACTTTATTGTAGCCTATGTTTTCGGTGGTTGCAAGCCCCCCGGGGGGTTAAAAATGCAAAAAACGTCTGCATCGCAGGCGT
>JAZOQT010000021.1:0-4796 GCA_045656245.1 Faecousia sp. | reverse complement strand
CCTCTGGGTATGAATCCCGATTCTGACGGCAATACCGTCATCGAGGCAGAAGTGCCTATGGCGGAAATGGCAAGCTATGCCATTGACCTGCGGGCCATGACCCAGGCAAGAGGCTCCTTTACTCTGGAGTTTGTCCGGTATGAGGAAGTGCCCAAGGCCAACCAGCAGAAGATTATCGACGAAGCCAAGAAGGACGAGGACTAACAAAAAAGCAAGCCCGGCAGCATTGCGCTGCCGGGCTTTTTCTGACAGGGACACCAAAAAACGAGGGCAGTAAAATCTGCCCTCGTTTTATGTAGGATTGCTTACTTAATGATTTCGCCCATGCCGGTGGGAGCAGCAGCGTTGCTCTCGTCGGTATCGATGTGCATGGCCAGAGCGAACTTGTCGCTGACGCGGACGACCACATCGCCGAAGATCAGCTCACGGCCGTTGTTGGAGGGGATCTTCACGGAAACCACCTGCTTGTCCTCCAGACCCATACGGGCGGCATCGGCAGTGGTCATGTGAATGTGTCGCTTGGCAGCGATGACACCTTCGGAGATCTCCACTTCACCGCAGGGGCCAACCAGCTTACAGGCGCCGGAGCCGGCGATGTCGCCGGATTCCCGAACGGGTGCATTGACACCGATGCTGCGGGCATCGGTCAGGGACAGCTCCACCTGAGTGGAGGGGCGGACAGGTCCGAGAATGGAAACACCGGCCAGTGTTTTCTTGGGGCCGACAACATCCACGCGCTCAGCGCAGGCGTACTGGCCGGGCTGGGACAGATCCTTCTTCTTGGTCAGCTCATAGCCCTTGCCGAACAGGATTTCCAGGTGCTCCTGGGTGATGTGGGCATGACGGGCAGAGGTTTCGACTAAAACTTCCATAGACATGGTGTAATACACTCCTTCTTTTTACTTGGCGGGAAAACCGCCGTATTTTTACGCCTATATAATAACCCAAAATCTGCTCCATTGCAAGGGGGGAGGAGGAAAATTCAGGAGTTTTTTCCGGTGGCGCAGAAAGGATTGGCATTTGGGAAGAAATGTGGTATGATAAAGAAAAACGGCAGGGAGGGAATGGCAAATGCTACCTCAGGATTTTTTGGCGCGAATGAAGGCGCAGCTTGGGCAGGAATACGAAGCTTTCCTGGCAAGCATGGAACGGCCCAGGGCGGTGGCGCTGCGATTTAATCCGCTGAAGGTAAATACTCAGAAGCTTCCGCAGCTTCCCTTTGTGGGCAGCCAGGTACCCTGGGAGCCCACGGGCTACTATTACAGCACCGATGCCCGTCCCGGCCTGCACCCCTATCACGAGGCCGGCGTATACTATTTACAGGAGGCCAGTGCCATGGCGCCTGTGGCGCTGCTGCGGCCGCAACCCGGAGAGCGGATTTGCGACCTGTGCGCCGCTCCCGGCGGTAAAACCACCCAAATTGCCGGCGCAATGCAGGGGAAGGGCTTTCTGCTTTCCAATGAATACAGCCCCAAGCGGGGAAAGATTTTGTCCTCCAATGTAGAGCGCATGGGAATTGCCAACGCGCTGGTAACCAACGAAACGCCTCAGCGTCTTGCCCAGCGTCTTCCCGGATTTTTCCACAGGGTTCTGGTGGATGCCCCCTGCTCCGGAGAGGGAATGTTCCGCAAGGAGGAAGCGGCGGTTACAGACTGGAGCGTGGAAACGGTGCGCCTGTGCGCCCAGCGTCAGCGGGATATCCTGGACAGCGCTGCAAAGCTGGTGCGACCCGGGGGACTGCTGGTGTACTCCACCTGCACCTTCTCGCCGGAGGAAAATGAGCAGACCGTGGCGGCCTTTTTGGAACAGCATAGTGAATTTTCCCTGGAAAAGGCGGAGAATCCCTGGTTTACGGAGGTAACGCCGGGAATGTACCGCATGTGGCCCCACAAGCTTTTGGGGGAGGGGCATTTTGCCGCAGTGCTTCGCAAAGCAGAGGGAGAATGCCCGGAATATCCCGAGCTTCCGGGCCGGAAGCTGCCGGGAGAATGGGTGGATTTCGCCCGGGAACTGGATATCCCATTGCCCGAGGGTAAGTTGGTGCAGTTCGGAAGCACCCTGTATTGGGCGCCGAAGGAGCTGCCGGACATCGGCGGAATGAAGGTGCTGCGCCCGGGGCTGGAGCTGGGGGAAATCAAAAAGAACAGATTTGAGCCTGCCCATGCCTTGGCACTGTGGCTGAAAGAATGTAAAAATAGGGTTTTCTTACAGTCCGAGGGGGAGGAAATCCGGCGGTATCTCCACGGAGAGGTGCTGTTTCGGGAAATCACCGGCTGGTGTCAGGTCTGTGTGGACGGCTATGGCATCGGCTGGGGCAAGGGAGATGGCCGCATGGTAAAAAACCACTATCCCAAGGGCCTGCGGCGGTGAAATTGTACTTTACATAATTACAAAACTATGATATAATTAACAAACTGTAAAGAAACAGTATGTTTTGAATTTTTGCAAGGAGAGGATATTCCTTGGCCAGATATGAAATTAAAGGCGGTACGCCGTTAACCGGCACCGTTACCATCAGCGGCGCAAAGAATGCCGCAGTTGCCATTTTGCCGGCGGCCCTGCTGGTAAAGGGCAAGTGCCGGATTGAAAATGTGCCGAATATTTCCGATGTGCGCATTCTGCTCTCCATTTTGGAGGACATGGGTGTTTCCGTTACATACCCGGAATCCGGGGTTGTGGTGATTGACAGCACCACAGTTGCCAACACGGTTCCCAATGAGGAGCTGGTGCGTCAGCTTCGGGCCAGCTACTATTTCATGGGCGCCTTGCTGGGCAGATTTGGCCGCGCCCACGTGGCCCTGCCCGGTGGCTGTAATTTTGCTTCCCGCCCCATCGACCAGCATATCAAGGGCTTTGCCGGGCTGGGCGCAGATGTAACGGAAACCGACGATTATGTGGAAATGGAGCCGGGCCCCAACGGCCTGCAGGGCAGCCGTATCAGTCTGGACGTGGTCAGCGTTGGCGCTACGGTGAACATCATGATTGCCGCCACATTGCTTCCCGGACAGACCGTCATTGAAAATGCGGCGAAAGAGCCCCATATCGTTGACCTTGCCAACTTCTTAAATACCATGGGCGCCCGTATCTCCGGCGCCGGTACCGATACCGTTAAGATCCGTGGTGTGGAGTCGCTGAAGGGCGGCACCTATGCCATTATCCCTGACCAGATTGAGGCAGGAACATACCTGGCGGCCGCTGTGGCCACAGGCGGCAACCTGCTGGTGAAAAACGTGATTCCCAAGCACATGGAGTGCATCACCTCCAAGCTGGCGGAAATGGGGGCAGAGGTAGTCAATTATGACGATGCCATTCGCATCAAGCGCTTGGGCAAGCTGCGGCATACCACTGCAAAAACCCACCCGTATCCCGGCTTTCCCACGGATATGCAAGCCCAGATTTGCGTGTGTATGTCCTTGGCCTCCGGTGTCAGCCGCTTGACGGAGAGTGTGTATGAAACCCGTTTCTTCGGCTACTGCGCAGAGCTGGAGAGCATGGGCGCAGATATTCAAATCAATGGCAAAACCGCCATCATCACCGGCGCGGACACCCTCTATGGGGCAACTGTCAGCGCCCATGACCTGCGGGCAGGCGCGGCGCTGGTGATTGCAGGACTGGCGGCAGAGGGCACCACATGGGTCAAGAACATTCACTATGTGGAGCGGGGCTACGAGCAGCTGATTGAAAAGCTCACCGCCCTTGGTGCGCAAATCCGCAGAATTGAAGACTGAACAAAAGAGTGTGCCGTCCGCGGCACGCTCTTTTTCGTTGACTTTGACTGTTTCCTGTGGTATAACCAAGGAAAACCGGCGAGGAGGTTGGGCTATGACAGAATCAAAGCAGATTGAACAGGTAGTAGATGCCATTTTGGACGATTATCGCCACGGCAGGGACATTGACAGGTTGGACACCTTCTGCCACCCGGACAAGGACACTGTAACCGATGTGATTTACAAGCTGTATCGAATTGTGTTCCCGGGCTACTCCCGAGATAAGAATTATCAGGTTTACAATGCCAAGCATAATCTTTCCATGCTGATTGAAGATGTGATATACCATCTGAGCCGGCAGATTGCCCTGGTTCTGGAGGATGAGGAGCAAGGAAAGGAAATCTGTCTTGCTTTCTTAAGAACCATTCCTGCAGTACGGGCCATGGTACAGACGGACTTGCAGGCTTCCTTTGATGGCGACCCGGCGGCTACCTCCAAGGACGAGATTATTTTCTCTTATCCGGGGCTGTTTGCCATTGCGGTTTACCGCCTTGCCCACGAGCTGTATCTGCTGAATGTGCCCATGATTCCCAGAATGATGACGGAGCATGCCCACAGCGCCACGGGCATTGATATTCACCCCGGCGCAACGATTGGGAAATTCTTCTTTATTGACCACGGCACCGGCATTGTTATCGGCGAAACCACGGTAATCGGGGAGAATGTGAAAATCTATCAGGGTGTTACCCTGGGCGGCCTATCCACTCGTGGCGGACAGAGCCTGCGGGGGAAAAAGCGGCACCCCACCATTGAGGACAATGTTACCATTTATGCCAATGCCTCCATTCTGGGCGGCGATACGGTGATTGGTCAGGGCTGTGTCATTGGCTCCAGCGCCTTTCTTACGGAGTCCGTTGCCCCCTGCACCACCGTTACCATCAAAAACCAGGAACTGCAGTTTAGATCCCGGGGAAACTGTGGCGATTGCAAGGGAAAATGAACATAATGAAACCGACCGTGTACTGTGGGACAAAGGCGGGTTTGGGGGAAAAATCAGTGCTCAAAGGGAAGAAAGTCCCTATACCGCTC
>JAZOQT010000020.1:0-11261 GCA_045656245.1 Faecousia sp. | reverse complement strand
GTCTAGCAAATTTTACTCAAGAATTTTCGTTGGCTGTTATTCGTTCACTTTTAAACGCTTAAACAATCCATTTATTGTCCAAGGTGTCTTAGTTTGTCTCACATTATTCAATTTACAAGGTACAGTCCCAACCGCTCACGCAGTCAGCTTGCTAATAGTACCACAGCGAAAAACCTTTGTCAAGCAATTTTTTGCGCTTTTTTAAAAATTTTTGCAGCAATGTGTTCTATTGCGCCGCTTCATTTGCGGCTTGCATATAATAACAAAGCATCCAGGAATTGTCAAGGGCAAAATTGACTTTTTTACACCTTTTTTTACGTCCCCAGAATTTGTGTCCGGGGACGTAATTTCACCACAAAATATGCCGCTTAATTTTTCCGCATTTCTGTCAACCTGTGCAACTCGCACAAAAGGCTTACCGCTGCTTTCTCTTATCCTCGGGGTGCAGCCGAGTGTCCCGATACTTTTCATTCTTCATCCTGCTACGCAGTAGTTTCGGCGCAAAAAACACCCCATAAGGTACGCCAAGGCTCTTTTGCATCGACAGATGCACCGTCAACAGTACGATACCGACTATCAAGCCTGTCAGTCCGGCAATTGATGATAGTATTGCCAGCGCGAATCGGCACACCCGAATGGCAGCGGCAAAATCCCGGTTGGGAATAACAAATCCGCATATTCCCGCGATGCTGACGATGATCAGCGCCATGGGAGAAATCAGCCCCGCCTCCACTGCCGCAGTGCCCACTACGATACCACCAATGATAGACACAGACTGCCCAACACTTTGAGGGAGATGAACCCCGGATTCCTGCAACAGTTCAAAAGCAATCAGCAAACCCAGCACCTCCCAAATTGATGACCACGCCACCTTATCCTTGCTTTCTTCAATGATTTGAATGATGTTTTCCGGTATCCACTGTCTATGATACACGGTCATTGCCACATAAAACGCAGGAAGGAGAAGTCCCACAAGAAACGCCGCGTAACGCAGGATTCGTACCCACGAGGCAGAGATATAATCCCTACCTAAATCCTCCGGCGAGTTCATGAGATATCCAATATCCACAGGAGCCAGATACCCAAGAGGCAACCCATCCACCAAAAGTCCCACCCGGCCGTTAAGCAGGCCTTGACAGAACCTGTCTGTACGCTCTGTATATTGTACTAAGGGAAACGGGGTTTTGCGGGAGCCGGTGATATACTCCTCCACCGCCGCCGGGGACAGAAAGCCGTCTATGTCAATAGACGCAATGCGCTTTTTCATCCTCTCTACATACTCCCGATTGGTAATGCCGTCCACCCAAACAACGGTAACATTGGTCAGCGAGCGACTGCCCACCTGGGTTTCGTACAGTCGCAAATCCGGGCTTCGCAAATGGCGGCGAATCAAGCTGGTGTTGGTGCGCACCGTTTCCACAAAGGCATCCTTTGGCCCCTTCGCGGTGTGCTCCAGCTCCGGCGCAGACAACCCCCGCTTCTCCCCTGTTTTTACTTCAAAGGCCAGCGCCCCAACTTTGGGAAACAGCACCACGCAAAAGCCGTTTACCAGGGACATTGCCACATCGTCCAAGTTTTTACAGGACTTCGCCACGGAGTTTATCACAACGCCGTTCAGGGCTTTTTCATAGATTTCTGCCATAGAATCTCCATGGAGCTGTTCCATTATGGGCTTGAACACATATTCCGAAGTGTCCCCGCCGGAGGTCAGCCCGTCGATGGCATAGGCGTACAACGTAAATGCACCGCTTTGCAATGTGCGGGTATTAAAGTCCCCCGCCTCACGGAAGATATTTCGGATATTGCCATCAGTCAATTCACCGGGATACATTGGCTGCTGCATAAAATCACCTCTGAAAGTTAGATTGCCCAGCCCTGAAAGGAATATCCAAACCGCATTTTCTCCCCGTTGCATTTTCCAGGGAAAAATGTTATAGTAACACAAAGTTTGTGCCAAGGAGGTAGGGATATGTCCCATACCATTGCCGCCGTATCCACCGGTACACAGATTTCTGCCATCGGCATCATTCGTCTGTCCGGAGATGACTGCCCCGAAATCGCTGACCGGGTATTTACGTTATATAATGAAGAATCCCTGTCCCGTGTTGACCCACGAAAGCTGTACCTGGGGCAGCTGCACGACAAAACCGGACGGGTTATCGACCAGTGCATGGCCGTCTACTCCCCTGCCCCCAACAGCTACACCGGAGAAAACACCGTGGAATTTCACTGCCACGGCTCCCCTGCCGTTCTGGCCGCAGGATTGGATGCCTTGTACCACGCAGGGGCACGCCCTGCCCAACGGGGAGAATTTACCAAACGTGCCTTTCTTAACGGCAAGCTGGCGCTTACCCAGGCAGAAGCTGTAATTGACCTGATTGAAGCAGACACCGCCGATGCTGCCGCCAACGCAGCCGGTCAGGTAGGCGGCAAGCTGCAAAAGAAGCTATCCCCCATTTATGATAATCTGGTGAATCTGTGCAGCCATTTCCATGCTGTTCTGGATTATCCCGATGAAGATATCGAGGATTTCGGCCTGGAAAACTACGCCGCAGACCTGCGCAGCGACGCCAAGGCGCTGTATGCCCTTTTGCAAACCTATGGCCAGGGCAAAATCCTCCGCAGCGGTGTGGCAGCAGCGATTGTGGGCAAGCCCAATGTGGGTAAATCCAGTCTGCTCAACGCCCTTGCCGGGTACGACCGGGTGATTGTAACGGAAGTTGCCGGCACTACACGGGATTCCGTAGAAGAAACTGTGATGCTGGGAAATACCCGCTTGCGACTGATAGACACCGCGGGCATTCGCCAAACCGATGACAAAATCGAGGCTATGGGTGTGGAGCGTTCCCGAAAGGCTGTGGAGGAAGCTGATTTGGTGCTGTTTGTATGCGACGGTTCACAGCCGCTTACCCAGGAGGACAAGGCGGTAATTGAACTGTGCTCGGAGCAGGAAAACGCCATCGCTTTGCTAAACAAGACGGACCTGGGCAGCTTCGTTCAGCCCTGTGATTTGCCCTTTATGCACATTATCGAAATCTCCGCCAAGGACGGGACGGGACTGAACCTTCTTGCAGACACGGTAGATGTTTTGTTTGCAGGACAGACTCCCTGCGACGGTTCTGTGCTTACCAACCCGCGGCAGTTCGATGCCGTTCGCCGGGCTTATGAAGCTATGCTGTCAGCCCTGCAGGGGCTGAAACTGGGACTGACCCCCGATGCGGTGCTAACAGACGTGGAGCAGGCCATGTCCGCCATGGGCGAAGTTACCGGCGCCACCGTCCGGGAGGATATTACTGCCCGTATCTTTGAAAGATTCTGCGTAGGAAAGTGATGAAGATATGATTTATTTAGACAACTCCGCCACTACAAAGCCCTGCCCCGAGGCGGTACAGGCCATGACAAGGGCTATGACAGAGGGATGGGGAAATCCCAGCAGTCTTTACACCTTCGGCATTGATATCGCCAAACAACTAAAGTCCGCCCGGCAGCAGGTTGCCGCCGCCATGGGTGCAGAGGCAGACCGGGTATTTTTCACCTCCGGCGGGACAGAAGCGGACAACTGGGCAATATACGGCTCAGCAAAGCGTTTTGGCAAGAAGCGCAAGCACATTGTTACCACCGCCATCGAGCACCACGCCGTGCTCAATTGCATGGAAGACTTACAGGCGCAGGGGTATGAGGTTACCTACCTACAACCGGACACCGAAGGCAACATTACTCTGGACGCCTTAAAAAGTGCCCTGCGCAAGGACACCTTTCTGGTGTCTGTTATGATGGTGAACAACGAAGTAGGCAGCGTCATGCCCATTGCCCAAATGGCAAGGCTTACCCACAGGCTGTGTCCCGACGCCATCTTCCACACCGATGCGGTGCAGGGCTTTCTGAAAATCCCCTTTGCAGCCAAGACCCTGGGCGCGGATTTGATTTCCGTCTCTTCCCATAAGGTACACGGCCCCAAGGGCGCCGGCGCGCTGTACATCAGTCCCCGGCTTCGCTCCTTCCCTGCCCTGCTGTTGGGAGGCGGACAGGAAAACGGCTACCGAAGCGGCACGGAAGCAACACCTGCAATCTTCGCCTTTGCTGCCGCCTGCACCGCAGTATTTGCCACAGCCCGGCTCGACGCAGAAAAAGAAGCGGCGCTCCTGGAGAAAACCGTTGCGGCAGTCGCGCAGCTGGAGAGGGTGGTTGTCCTGGGCGCGCACCAGGCCCCCCACATTCTCTCTCTGGCCATTCCCGGTGTCCCCACTCAAAACACCATCAATATTCTGCAGGACAGCGGTATTTTCGTATCTGCCGGCTCTGCCTGCGCCAAGGGCCACCGCAGCCATACTCTGACGGCCATGAACCTGCCCCCGGAAATAATGGACAGCGCCTTCCGTATCTCTTTATCAAGGGATACCACCGAGGAGGAGCTTCAGAAACTGGTGGAGATTATTCAGGACGGTATTCTCCGGCGGTTCAAATAATAACAAAAAGTGCTGTTACCTTTCGTAACAGCACTTTTTTCATATAACCATCAGTAGGCTACGCCCCAGTAAATCATCTTATCCGCCTTCTTGCCGCAGCAGGCGCAGGTGTCGCCCAAATGCTCCTGGGCAAAGGGGATACACCGGGAGGACATTCCGGCCTTTTCCTTCATCGCCAGCTCACATTCCAAATCGCCGCACCACATGGTCTTGATGTAGCCGCCGTGGGTATCCTGCAGCTGTTTGGCCTCTTCAATGCTGCCAGCCTGGTAGATATGCTCGTCGAGGTTCTTTTTCGCCTTGTCAAACATCTGCTGCTGCACAACCTCCAGCTGCTCTTCGACAGCCGCCTCCAAATTTTCCAGCTTGCAGACAATCTTTTCTCTGTCGGTACGGCGAACCAGGACGCATTCACCGTTTTCCAAATCCCGGGGGCCGCACTCTACACGCAGAGGCACGCCCTTCATTTCATATTCGGCGCATTTCCAGCCCAGAGAATTGTCAGAGTCGTCCATCTTGGTGCGCAAGCCGGCGGCAATCAGCCGCTTTTTCAGGCCCTCTGCCGCTTCCAGAACGCCGGGCTTATGCTGTGCAACAGGCAAAATCATCACCTGGGTGGGAGCAATCTTGGGAGGCAGGACCAATCCGTTATTGTCGCCGTGGGTCATGATAATGCCACCGATGAGCCGGGTGGAAACACCCCAGGATGTTTCGTGGGGGTTGGTCTTTTGGTTGTTCTTGTCGGTAAATTCGATTTCAAAGGCCTTTGCAAAGCCGTCGCCAAAATAGTGGGAAGTGCCTGCCTGCAATGCCTTACGGTCGTGCATCATGCACTCGATGGTGTAGGTAGCCTCTGCGCCGTTGAACTTTTCCTTTTCCGTTTTCTGACCCCGAGTAACCGGCATGGCCAGCACATTTTCACAGAAATCCGCATACACATTGAGCATGGTTTCCGTAAATTCCTTGGCTTCCTCGGCGGTGGCGTGAATGGTATGACCTTCCTGCCACAAAAACTCTCTGTGCCGCAGGAACGGACGGGAGGTTTTCTCCCAGCGCAAAACACTGCACCACTGGTTATACTTCATAGGCAAATCCCGATGGGACTGCAACACATTGGCAAAATGCTCGCAGAACAGGGTTTCAGAGGTGGGACGAATGGCGTACCGCTCCTCCAGTTTTTCACCGCCGCCCATGGTAACCCAGGCGCATTCGGGGGCAAAGCCCTCCACATGGTCCTTTTCCTTTTGCAGAAGGCTTTCGGGAATCAGCAGAGGCATATACACATTCTCCACGCCCTGCTTCTTAAATTCCTCGTCCAAAATACGCTGAATATTCTCCCAGATGGCATAGCCGTAGGGACGGTAGATGAAAACGCCCTTTACGGAAGAATAGTCAATCAACTGCGCCTTTTTGCACACATCGGTAAACCACTGGGCGAAGTCTACCTCCATATCGGTGATTTGCTCAACCTTTTTGTCTTTTGCCATG
This sequence comes from Faecousia sp., assembly GCA_045656245.1. Taxonomy (GTDB): domain Bacteria; phylum Bacillota; class Clostridia; order Oscillospirales; family Oscillospiraceae; genus Faecousia. The sequence continues at coordinate 5,307 of JAZOQT010000020.1, read as the reverse complement.
ACTTTTTCATCCTCTCAATGTTTCCATTTTCTACCCATCATTATAGCACCAATGTCAATAGCCTGCATAGTATGGGTTACAGTTTTTCAGCCTGGGAGGATTTCCGCATGACCGAAATCACCATGCGTATAGATACGCAGATTTTTTCTTTTTACAACCGCATTGCCCAATCTGCGGGACTGCCGGTGGAGCAGGTACTGCAGGATGCCCTATTCAAGCTTGCGGGGGAATTATCTCTGGAGGCATTACAATACAGCAGCGACAGTTAATACGTCGCTGCTGTATGTATGATTATCCCTTTGTCAGACGCAGACCCTTTACCTCCCACGGCTTAAGCGCTACGTGAATCGCCCCGTTGCAGGGGTGTTGCATTGTATTCGGTTCCATACATCCGTCTGTAAATGCATATTGAGAAATGTTATTGGGCAGGTAAACCGTTGCCTGCTTATTCTCTGCAGTACCGTTATACAGACGTAGGAAAATGTCCTCCCCATCATAACGCAAGGCGGAAAGATAGGCCTGTTCCACCCGAATGTCAGGAAGGGGCTGCTCCGTGGTTTCCACCAGGGGGCAATTCAAGGCCAGGGCATTTTCCCACAGCTTGCCATCCTCATCAGCCCCATGGGGAACAATGGCATAATCCGCTGTTATCCGTTTTCCAAGATTAAAGGAAAGCTCACTTTGACATTTATACTCCATGGCAACAGAGCGGAACAAGGTCAGCATCATAATGCCGTTTTCCGTGTTATTCGCCGGGATTCCCCGATTTATCAGGCACAGGCCGGCCTTTTTGTTTTGATAATCCATAAACATAGCGGCAGGCTGGGCGCCTTCCCCTCTGGGAACAATTCCAAAGGGAATCTGGTGGCGCACCTGACCGTCTTCCACCGCCGCAGGAAAACCCACACGGATTCGAACATGGCGGGCTGTGCTGTCCAGCTCGGTATGATAGGTAATCCGGGGAGAGGTTTTGCTGAAGGTTACGGTGGTTGTAAAGGGAATCCGGATTTCCCAGTATTTCAAAATACCGGTTTGGGTAATCTGTAGGATTTCATCTCCCAGCCACGTTGCCTGGCAGGAAAGAACACCGCCCTCCCGAAGCTTTACATTCCTGTGCTGTTGCAGGCAGGTTCTGTCCCACGGGTCGGGAATATTCACGGTATACTTATCCAGAGGATACTCGCTGGGATATTCAAACTCCACCCAGTTATCCCCGTTGTCCGCCTGCATTTGCAGGCAACCGAAGGGCGCAGATTGTCTGTTGACCAATTCCTGACCGCTTTTCTTTTCCACCAGAGAGGTAATATACCCCTTTTCATCTATCTGGGCATGGTAAAAGGGATTATCGAAACTGTTTGGCAGCGGCGCAGGACGGGCCGTTTGCTGTGTTATTTCCCCGTAGGAAAGGGCCTTCGCCCGGACAAGCGCAGGGTTTTCTCCCGGAAGCAACTGCTCCACAGGGAACGGCAGCGGATTAAACCACGCCTTCTTCCCTTCCCCGGAGAGCTGCCGGCGTTTTTCCTCCAACGCTTCGCCACAGGCTTTGTATTCGTCCATAACCTGAATCATGGCTTCGTCGCAAATGGTTCCGCAGAGGATATCGTGAAACTGGTTCTTGAGGGTCGTCTTCCATTCCCGGGAGAAGTCCAGGGGCTCCCCTCTCATCACGCTTAACACTTCCAGCGCGTAAAGCAGCTGCTCCACGCGGTTGTTCCACTGCTTAATCTCAATATTTGTAGCAAAGCTACCCTTCATACTGCTGACAAATTCCCCGCCGTAAACAGGTTTATCGGAATATGCAATCCCTTGCAGGGCTTCCTCCATGGAGGAAAAGCCCAGCTTCGGCATCTGGGGGTCTTTTTGCAGCTGGCTGACAATTTCCAGGCTGGACCGAGCAGGCATTTTGGCATCCCCGCCGGCAGGAATCAGCTGGTCATCCTCACCGCAAAAAGCGGCATTCTTTCCCAAAATGGACAGAATCCCCTCCTTGCTGGCCGCTTCCCAATGAAGCTCCTCGGCGTTTACCTTTACACTGTCCTTGTCTTTGAAATCCACGCCGGCATAGCCGGAGGACAGCCAGTGGGCATTGATAACACTGCCGTCGATACCTTTCCAGCGGAAGTTTTCCTTCCCAAAGGACTCCTCCATGCAACGGGAGAATACATAATAGTCATAGCCGCATTGGGTAAGAATCTGGGGCAGCTGCCCATGGTGTCCCCAGCAATCGGCGATAAAGGCAGTCTGCGGCCGATAGCCAACTGATTCCGCCAAGCACCGCTTGCCATAGGTCGCCTGCTGATAAACGCTCTCTCCGTTAATCATGCACATATCAGGAACAGACCAAAAGCCAGGAGCAAAATGCAGTTGGCCGTTTTCTGTAAGCTCTTGCAACAGGCCGTGCATTTGCGGATGCTCCTGCCAATAGCGCTGAAAGAAATACGCCTGCTCTACTGTAAAGGTATAATGGGAGTCCTTTTGCATCAGTTCGACAGCCCTGTCAAGAATGGCAGTTGCCATATCGTGATAGTCTCTTTCCGGCTTCAAATAGGCAATATCATGATGGAATGTGGGTATAATTGAAACTTTTTTCGTTTTCATATCCTACCTCCAAAGCATTTGCTCCATTATAGCATGTCGCGAGTCCCAATGTAAACACCGGATTATCATTTTTCGTCCATAAAATCGATAGTAATGGCCATATGGGTTCCTTATAATAAATAAAACCACCCGAAAGGACACCTTCCGGGTGGTTTTGTGGTTATTGGTCAGCTTTTATTCCTTTTGCTCGGTGTTAATGCTTTTTCTCCTGCAAGGTACATTGTTAACAAACCGAACAGCACGGAAACTGTGCTGATATAGATCATTACGGGAACAATCTTTTTGTAAATCACTTCGCATATCACTGCTGCCGTTTCCCCACCGATAACTAGGGCAGCGAGATAACCAAAGAACGTGAATCCACCTACAAACAGTGTAATCATGGTACAATAGCCAAAAACAACCTTAAGTTTTTGGGACAGCGCTTTCATCTTTTCCTTCATCATGCGCCCTCCTTACAGTCCTAAAATGGGCAGCCAGCCCATTAGAACAACAACTTCCATAATAAACTGTCCCGCCACCCAGAACAGGTTGTTTTTAAATGTTTTTCCAAAGTCAGACTCTGCCAAAGACATTCCTGCATACATTCCCAGGCCAAGAGGCGGCGTAATGCCGCACATAACGCCGCAGATACAGGGCAGCATTGCCGCAGCAAGCACCGGATCCACACCAACAGACGCAAATGTTGTAATAAACACCGGCCCAAAAATAACAACTATCGATGATCCGGGAATCACCATACCCAAGAAACATGTCAGCAACACAACAAAAACGACCATTCCAAATTTGCTGAAATGAATAGCAAAAATGAATGCTTCAATTTCTGCTGCCACATTCATATCGTTAAACAATGCGCCGATCATATAACCGACAATACATACGCCGGTGGTCGGAGCAATAGACTTTACACCGTTAGCAAACATCAGCGCAATTTTATGGGGTGTTATTGTCTTTTTGTCCTTTGCAATCAGACAAGTATAAATTGCGCAAACGCCGGGAATAAAGAGCAGCAAACTGCTGGACATATATTTTGCACCGTTTGCGCCAAGCCGCGATGTGAAGAAGTTGTCCTTGAACAGATAATCCAAAACAAACGGCAGCAAAATAACTACAGGGAGCAGCAACCCCTGCCAACCGGTCTTTAAGGCTTCTTTCACATTCGGCAAATCTTCTTTTGCAATCGGTTGAATCTTATAGTATTTACAGAATGCAAATACCGTCAGAACGCGCTGCAGAATGAACCAAATGGATATACCCCACAGCACAATCCAAAACTGTCCCGTAGTCATATTGCTTGCAGGATAAAGCGCAACATAAGCACCCAGCGCTGCAACAATGTTGGAAGAAGGGGGAATCATATTGCCCATATAGCTTGCATTGCTCACCACATTTGCCGCCAGTTCAGCAGGAAAACCGGATTTTTTCATAGCCGGTACGGTAATCACGCCGGTGGCCATAATATTGCCCGGGCCGCTGCCGGAAAGGGCGCCCATAAAGGCTGAAGCCATAATACTAACGTAACCTGCGCCACCGGAAATTCTTCCCAATAACGACAGGATCACCGCAATACAGCTGTCGAGCATCTTTGTCTTTGTCAGAATAATCGACATTGCGACAAATGCTGTCATTGAGTACAGAAGTGAAGTTGACAAAGCTGTATCTAAATAGCTTCCGAGGTTACTCCATGTGTTTGTTACTGCCAGCAAAACGATAAAGCTTATCAGAATTGCTTCGTAAATCGGCCTTTTCAGAAGCATAAACCACACAATAACAGCCGCAAGTAAAATACCGAGGTAAATAAGAGCTGATGGCATTTAAAATCTCCTGTTTATATGTATTTTATTTTGACAACACCCCGGAATGGGTTTGCAACCCATAAATCCTTGTCATGCTGTCATTGATAACGGAAGCATTATACTTTTGGGCAACATTTCGGTTGTTCGCACCTATGGCCTGCAAATCCCGGGCGCGGAGCTTTTTGATTGCCGCAACGCATTCTAAAACGCTGTACGGATTAAATAATGCGCCACCGTTCTCATCTACCAAATCCACATTGCCCCTTATATTTCCGCAGATAACCGGCAAACCGCTGGCCAGAGCCTCCATAACAGAAACATTCAGACCTTCACGAAAAGACGGGAGTATATATACATCTGCCGTTTTATCAAGTTCTGGAACATCTTTTCTGTATCCCAGTAAATGTAAATTTACACCCAGCTCATTTGCCAGATTTTCAAGATATTCCTTCTTTGCGCCTTTGCCCGCGATAACATAGTGGATTGCAGGATCGTCAATTTCTGCCAACGCCCGGATTACTGTCTCGTGGTTTTTATTATGGTTCAGCTCGCCTACTGACAGTATCATGAACGCGTCCTTCGGTACGCCGATTTCTTCCCGTTTTACCAGCCGGTCAACCACGGTGTCAGCAAACTTGGCTACATCAATACCAACTCCGGGAACATATTCTATCCGTTTTGCCCGTAGCTTTTTCTGAGCCAAGGCATAATCTTCTTTGTTGATAGTAATCAATATATCTGTCCACGGAGCGCAGATTTTCTCAACCGGATAGTAAAGCAACCAATTCTTTAACGGCGCGCCCTTATAGAAGTGGAATCCATGGGCGGTATAAAGCACCTTGACCCCTTTTTTGCGCAAAGGCCTGCAGGCAAGTCTGGTACAGGCAGCAGCAATCGGCGTGTGGCAATGCAC
>JAZOQT010000019.1:0-10616 GCA_045656245.1 Faecousia sp. | reverse complement strand
GAGAAGTTCTTGGCGGGAATGGTAACGTGCCGGTATTGGCCGTTGATGTCCACCATTTTGAAGTCCACCATCTTGATGTCCTGCTCCTTGATGAGCTTCATAATATCCTTTACAGTTCTTGCCATAATGCTGCGCTCCTTTGTCATATCGGCTAATGCCGTTATTTATCATATCCAACAATTATTTTACCAAAAAATACTGCCGCTGTCAATTCCCTGTAAAAACAAAAGCACTTCTTTGCAAGAAGTGCTTTTGCGGCAAATTAATATTGGGTCGGTTCAATATGCCAGATTTCCTTCGCGTACTGGGAAATGGTACGGTCGGAGGAGAACTTGGCGCCGCTGGCAATATTCAGCAGGCACTTCCGGCCAAAGGCCAGACGGTCTGCATAATCGGCATTGGCCTTCAGCTTTGCCTCCACATAGGAAGCATAATCCAGCAGAATATAGTAGTGGTCTGCCCTGTGCCAGTGGGTGCCGTCCAGCAATGCGTGGTACAGCTCTCTCTGGTTATCGTCGGTGGGTACAGTGCCGTCCACCATGGTATCCAGCGCCCGGCGCAGATGATGGTCGGTGTCGTAAATGCCCCGGCTGTAATAGCTGTCCCGCTGGGAATTAATTTGTTCCACAGTATGACCGAAAATGTATTCATTCTCTGCGCCGGCCTCCTGGGTGATTTCCACATTGGCGCCGTCCAGCGTACCCAGGGTAACTGCACCGTTGAGCATCAGCTTCATGTTGCCGGTACCGGAAGCCTCCGTGCCGGCAGGAGAAATTTGCTCGGAAATATCCGCCGCAGGAATGATATGCTCGGCGTAGGAGCAGTTATAGTTCTGGACAAAGACCACCTTCAGCTTGTCGGAAACCTGGGGATCGTTGTTGATCAGCTTGGCAATCCGGTTGATATAGCGGATAACCGCCTTTGCCCGGGCATAGCCGGGAGCGGATTTCGCGCCGAAAATAAACGCCGTAGGCTGGAAATTGGGCAATTCTCCGTTTTTCAGCCGGAAGTAAATATCCACGATGGACAGGGCGTTCATCAGCTGGCGCTTGTATTCATGCAGGCGCTTGACCTGCACGTCAAAGATGAAGTCGGGGTTCAGCTGTACCCCCTCCTTCTCCCAGATCACCTTGCAAAGCTGCTGTTTTTTCTGCCGCTTGATGGCGTTAAACTGGCGCACCATATCATCGTCTATCATGGGCTTGAGCTTGGAAAGGCGCTCCAAATCCTTGAGGAAATCGCCGCCAATGCGGTATTTCAACATCTGGGTCAGCTCCGGGTTGCACAGGCCCATCCACCGACGGGGGGTAACGCCGTTGGTCTTATTCTGGAAGCGCTCAGGGAATGCGCGATACCAGTCTTTGAAGCAGTCGTCCTTCAGAATCTGACTGTGAATCTCCGCCACGCCGTTGACATAGCTGCCCACGTACACGCTGAGATTTGCCATGTGGGCGGTATTGTCCCGAATGATAAACAGTTCCGGGTGCTCCCGTTTCAGCCTCTCATCAATACGGCAGATGATGTCTACAATCTCCGGCACCACACTGCCCAGCAGGTCCAGCGGCCACTTTTCCAGCGCCTCGCCCATTACCGTATGATTGGTGTAGGAGAAGGTTTTTTGGGCAATGGCAAAGCTCTGCTCAAAGTCCATGCCCTCCGCCATCAAAAGGCGAATCAGTTCCGGAATGGACATGGCCGGGTGGGTATCGTTGAGCTGAACGGCATAGTAATCGGCAAAGCGGGTCAAATCCTTACCGTGGGCGCTCTTGTAAACCCGAAGCATATCCTGCAACGATGCGCTGGAGAGCACATACTGCTGTTTGATCCGCAGGCGCTTGCCTTCCCAGGTGGAATCGTTGGGATACAGCACACGGGTGATATCCTCGGCCTTGTTCTTCTGGGCAAGAGCGCGCAGATAGTCCTGGTCATTAAAGGCGTTGAAATCCAGCTCTTCCTCGGCCTCACACTGCCACAGACGCAGGGTGTTAATATTGTCTGTGCCATAGCCCACAACGGGCACATCGTAGGGTACAGCCAACACCGTATGGTCGGGGAATTTCACCTTTACCGTATGGTTATACCGACGGTAGGACCAGGGGTCGCCGTACTTTGTCCAATCGTCTGCCGCTTCCATCTGGCTGCCGTTTTCGTCAAAGCTCTGCTTAAACAGGCCGAAGCGATACCGCAGACCGTAGCCGGACAGAGGAATATTGGTGCTGGCTGCGCTATCCAGGAAGCAGGCTGCCAATCTTCCAAGGCCGCCGTTGCCAAGAGCCGCATCCTCCACATCCTCCAAAATCGCCAGGTCCACACCCCGCTCGGCAAACAGCTGCTTCATTTCGTCCAGAATACCCAGGTTGAACAAATTGGAGTACACCAATCTGCCCACCAGATACTCTGCGGAAATGTAATACGCCTTCCGTTGGTGCATACGGGTGTGCTTGCTGTGATTCCAGTTCTCGGAAATCGCCATCATCACCGCCTGCCCCAAAGCTTCATGCAGTTCCTGAGCGCTGGCCTCCTGCAAGGACACATCGTAGGTGTACTTTAACTGGGCCTCCGTCCATTTCAAAATGTTCACACAATCATAACGCATAATCCAATCTCCATTCTCCATGAGAAAATTAGGTCTCCTTGCGGCCGTACAGCTCCGTAAGGGACAACAGACGCCGGGCAAGGCTCGGCTCTATTTCGTCCGGTCCAAGCCGCCAGCTCCAATTTCGGTCTGACATGGTACCGGGAAAATTCATTCTGGCTTCCTCCCCCAAATCCAGCAAATCCTGCATGGGAATCACGCACAAATCACTGACGCTTGCCATCGCGGTGCGGATTGCGCCCCAGACAAAGCCCTCCTGCTCCGTCAGGTGCATATAGGCCTTGGCGTAGTCCAGTGTTTCCGCTTTTGCAGATTCCAGCCACTGCCGCAAGGTCATATTGTCATGGGTTCCGGTATAGCAAACGCTGTTGGGGATATATTTGTGGGGCAGATAGTCGGAATCCCCTTTACTGTCGAAGGCAAATTCCAAAACCTTCATACCCGGGAAACCGCTTTCGTCCCGCATGTTCAGGACCTCAGGCGTTAAAAAGCCCAAATCCTCCGCAATCAAGCGGATTTGGGGCAGTTGGGCCTTTACCGCCTGTATGAATTTCAGCCCCGGGCCTTTTATCCAGCTTCCGTTTCTTGCGGTTGTATCCCCCGCCGGTACAGACCAGTAGCTTTCCAGTCCGCGGAAGTGGTCAATGCGAATCACGTCATATAGCTTTCCTGCCGCCTGCAGGCGGGAAATCCACCAAGAAAAGTTATCCCTCTGCATTTTATCCCAACGGTACAGAGGATTGCCCCAAAGCTGACCGTCCTGGGTAAAATAGTCCGGCGGACAGCCTGCCACCGCGGTGGGCATCAGTTCTTCGTCCAGCTGAAACAGCTCCGGACTGCGCCACACATCGCAGGAATCATAGGGCACGTAAATCGGCACATCTCCAATGATTTCGACGCCTTTATCCTTTGCGTAGCCATGCAACAAATCCCACTGCCGGAAAAACGCAAACTGCACAAAGCTGTAAAACCGAATTTCCTGTGCGTAGCGTTTCCGGGCATTCCAAATTGCATCTGCCTGTCGGAATTTAAGACCGTCGTCCCATTCGTACCAGGGCTTGCCGCCGGTGGCATCCTTCAGCGCCATAAACAGGGCGTAATCCGGGAGCCAGCTTCCGTTTTCCCGGCAGAAGCGGTCAAATTCCTCTCCGCCAGAGAAGCTGTGATAGGCAAGGCGAAGCACCGGCAGTCGGTTTTGATACATAAGGCCAAAATCCACCCTGTCGGGGGATTCGCACCAGCGAACACTCTGCACCTGCTCTTTTTTCAGCAGTCCCTCCTCTATCAGCAAATCCAGGTCAATCAAGTAAGGATTGCCCGCCTGGGAACAGCAGGACTGATAGGGAGAATTTCCAAAACCGGTAGGTGTCAGGGGCAGAATCTGCCAGTAGCCCTGACCGGCGTTTTCCAAAAAATCCACAAAGGAATAGGCCTGACGCCCCATGGTGCCAACGCCGTACGGGCCGGGCAAAGACGTAATGTGCAGCAGTACACCGCTTTTCCGCATCACGACCCCTCCTTTACTATACAGAATATGTAACCCCGCCAGCCTTGGTACTGTCCGGATAAAATGAATGCGTTGCCGGAAGCTCTCCGACAACGCTCACACAGAACCGTTGCAAGACAACGAAGGAAACATATTTCTCTATATAAGAGTAACCTTTTTTCTCTGATTTGTCAAGGGAGTGGGGCGGTTTTTCGTGGCTTCTTCCCCAATTTCTCCAAAGGTGTTTTCTAAAAAACGGACCCGCCTTTCGGCAGGTCCGCAAACTGTTAAATTAAGCTTCCAGATTAATACTGGTTTCCTTATTGAATACGTGGCACACACTGCCGGGGAAGTCAATGTGAATACCGGAACCGGCGCGCAGGGCTGCAATTTCGTCGGAAGACAGGTCCATGGTGGGAACAACCAGAACCACATCTGTGTTAGCAGCATTGACGTGGAGGTGAACAGAAGCGCCCATCAGCTCGTGCACGTCGATATCACAGGCAACACCGGTGTCAGACAGGGAGATATGCTCAGGACGAACGCCCAGAGTAATTTCCTGTTCTGCAACATTGTTGGCAGTCAGACGTGCCTGCTTGTCGTCAGACAGCACCACGGTATGACCGGCCAGCTCCACAGCGTACTTGCCATCCTGCTTAACCAGCTTGGCATCGAAGAAGTTCATCTGGGGAGCGCCGATGAAGCCAGCAACAAACAGGTTGTAGGGGTGGTTGAACACTTCCTGAGGAGTGCCTACCTGCTGGATGAAGCCGTCCCGCATGATTACGATACGGTCGCCCAGAGTCATGGCTTCCACCTGGTCGTGGGTAACATAAACGAAAGTGGTATCAATGCGCTGACGCAGCTTAATCAGCTCGGCACGCATCTGGTTACGCAGCTTGGCGTCCAGGTTGGACAGGGGCTCGTCCAAAAGCATAGCCTTGGGCTCACGCACCAATGCGCGGCCGATGGCCACACGCTGACGCTGACCGCCGGACAGAGCCTTGGGTTTACGACCAAGGTACTGGGTGATATCCAAAATCTCCGCGGCTTCCCGGACCTTCTTGTCGATTTCAGCCTTGGGGGTATGACGCAGCTTCAGCGCAAACGCCATGTTGTCATAAACGGTCATGTGGGGATACAGAGCATAGTTCTGGAAAACCATGGCAATGTCCCGGTCCTTGGGGGCAACGTCGTTGACCAGACGGTCGCCGATGTACAGCTCGCCTTCGGAGATTTCCTCCAGACCGGCAATCATACGCAAAGTGGTGGACTTGCCGCAGCCGGAAGGACCAACCAGAACGATGAATTCCTTGTCTGCGATTTCCAGACTGAATTCCTGAACAGCAACAACGCCCTTGTCGGTAACCTGAAGGTTTGCCTTCTTTTGTTCCTGCTCCTCCGCCTGCATCTTCTTCTTGCGCTTCTTGTCCTTGATTTCGTCGCCGCTGAAGGGGTAGATTTTCTTGATGTTTCTCAAACTGATACTAGACATGCTTTCCGACTCTAAGTACACCGAGTCTTTCGCGTGTACTCTCACATTCCGCACAGCTAAAGTTGCGGAAGCATTACGACAGGTCTCCACACTGCCGCACCGTGAGTCAAACGGTTGATATTATCCTCCTTATTGATGGTAAGGACACTATTTTGTGGAGTAGTGCCATTCCACCCAGATACATACATATTACCATATATTGCAAGCTCCTGCAATGGTGGTTTTTCACAGTTTTAGTTGCTGATTTTTGTTAATTTTGCCGAAACAGAAAGCTTGTTTCTTATTTGATCACGTAGCCGTCCTTGCCGGATTCCAGCGTTGCGCTGTAATAGGCTGCCATGGCCTTTTCCAAATGCAGGGCATCTGCCACCGCCGCCGTTTCATAGCAGGAGTGCATGGCAAGCTGCGGCAATCCGATGTCCACAGTGGGAATGGACACATGGCCCAGAGAAATGTTGCCCAGGGTAGAACCGCCGGGAATATCCGCCCGGTTGCAATAGGTCTGCACCGGCACTTGGGCGCTTTGACAAATCTTGCGGAACACCGCCGCGGAGGCCCCGTCGGTGGTATAGCGCAGGTTGGCGTTAAACTTAATCACCACGCCGCCACCCAGCACAGGAGCATTGGCGCTGTCTGCCAGCTCCGGATGATTGGGGTGCAGAGCATGGGCATTGTCCGCGCTGACCATAAAGGAATTGGCCAGCAAAACCCGCTTATTCAGCTTCAACGCCTTACAAATTCTTGAAACGGTATCTTCCAGCAGCGTGGAGGCTGCGCCCTGCACAGAGGACGAACCCACCTCTTCGCTGTCAAAGACGCACAGCATGGGAATGCTCCCCCCTGCCGACGCTTTCAGGAAGCCTTGCGTGCAGCACCAGGCGCACTGCAAATCGTCCAGGGCAGCGGAGGAGATGTATTCCTTATCCACGCCCCACACCGTGGACTTCTGGCGTACATACAAGTACAAATCCTGTCCCAGAATCTTACCGCCCGCCGCCTTTTCCAGCAGCTTTGCCAGCTTCCCCTTGCTGTCCTTACCTCCCAGAAGAGGCAGAGTGTCCACCGCAGGATTCCACTTATAGCCGTCGTTGGCGCTGCGGTTCATGTGAATGGCCACATTGGGAATCAGAAGCAAATCTCTGTCAATATCCACAAGGCGGCTTTCTACGCCGGTTTCCGTTTCCACCAATACCCGTCCGGCAATGGAAAGGGGTCTGTCCAGCCACGGAGCGATCAGCATTCCGCCGTATTTTTCCGTTGCCAGGCGGGTATAGCTTCCCGAAAGCTCCCCGTTCTCCTTTACCTGAAAGGTGGGCCGGTCGCTGTGGCTGGCGCTGATTAAAAAGCCCTTGGGGGTATCGCAGGGAATCCGGAATGCCACCACCGCCGTGCCGCCCCGGACAAGGTAATACTTTCCGCCGGACTGCAGCTGCCAGTTTTCTCCCTCCAAAAGGCGGGTATATCCGGCATTTTCCAGCTCCTTTGCCAGGTTTGCTGCGGCATGATACACACTGTGGGAAGCATCTAAAAACTTCATCAGTGCAGAGGTCTGTTTATTCATTGTGTTCCTCCGTTATAGGTGTACAGTATGGTTGGTTCGCAGATTGGAAGCGCTTATTTCTCCACCAGCCGGCAGAATAGGTCAATCTGGTCGGCAATGGTCTGCAGCGCGCCACGCCAGAAATTCTTGTCCGTCAAGTCAATATCCGCTACCTTCGCCACGTCTTCTGCCGTTGCAACAGAGGTGGTATACAGCAGCTTTTTGTATTTGGGAACGAATGCTGCGCCCTCTTTTTCATATTGGGCGTACAGTCCCCGGGCAAACAGGCCGCCGAAGGCATAGGGGAAATTGTAGAAGGTCGGCCCGTAGTAGTGGCTCTTGCACACCCACATATACGGGTGCAGGCAGCTGTGATCCAGACCGTCGCCGTAGCACTGCTTTTGGGCATCTACCATATATTCACAGAGGGTTTTTGCGTCCATGAACTGCTGCTCCCGGTTTTGGAACACCTTTGCCTCAAAGCGGAAGCGGGAGTAAATGTCGCAAATAATCTGGGTGGCATCCTGCAGCTGATTCTCAATCAGCGCAATCCGTTCTTCGTCATCAGCAGCCTTTTCAATGGCAGAGGCCATCACCACGCACTCATTAAAGGTGGAAGCCGTTTCCGCCAGAGGCATGGAATAGTCCCGGTTCAGCTCCCGATGGTCCTGCAGGCAGAAATTGTGGTAGGCGTGGCCCAGCTCATGGGCAAGGGTTACCACATCTCCGAAAGCGCCGTCGAAATTGGTAAGGATTCTGCTCTGCTTCAGGCTCTCCACATAGGCGCAGAATGCGCCGCCGGTCTTACCATCTCTGGGGTAGAAGTCAATCCAGGCCTGGTCGAAGGCATCGGCAATCATCTGCGCCTCCTCCGGATTGAAGCCTTCAAACTGTTCTACCAGATAATCCCGGGCCATTTCCGCTGTAAATTTGGTGGAGGACTTGCCCATAGGCGCAAACAGGTCATACCAGGGCAAACCGTTTTCATAGCCCAGAGCTTTTGCCTTTGCCTTCAGGTATTGCCAGAATTTCGGCAGGTATTCCTCCATAGCCCCCAGCATGGCGTCCAGCGTCGCCTTCTGCATATCGGAATGTTCCAAAGTCCGTTCCAGTGCAGAGGGATAACCCCGAAGCTGGCAGTCGGTAATGGTCTCCAGCTTGATGGAATTCAAAGCAAAGGCAACCGCGTCCTGAATCCGCTCATAGCAGGCCAGTTCCGCCTCGTAGGCCTCCTTGCGAACATCGGCGTCCGCTTCATAGGCCATGTTCCGAATGGAGGACAGATTGGTGGTCTTTTCCCGGAAGGTAACCGGCACGGTGCTGGTAAGGTACTGCTGCAAATCGCTCCATGCCCTGCCGCCGGACATACGCATCTTCGCCATTATGGTCTCTCCCAGACCGCTGAGAAGGTATTTGCTGGATTTTTGAATGTTGTGGAACAGGAAGCGGTAATCCCGCAGGGTTTCGTCGCTTTCCACCAGCTCCATCAGATTCGGCAGCTTGGCCGCCCAATCCCGGAAAGCGGCATCAGGAGCGGCAACGCCGCTGTAAAGAGCCATAATCCTTCCCATTTGAGAACCTGCCTCCGGGTCCCGGGAGTCAGCGCTCTGCCGCAAAGAGGCATACTGCGCCAGCTTGCTTACCAGGAAGGAAAGCTTCTCCTGCAGGGCAATACCCCGTTTTAGGGTCTCCAGGGGCGCCTCGGTCTGCAATTCCCCGCCAAAGGCAGTGAACTCCGCTACCACCTTCTGCAAATCCGCAAAATCCTGCTGAAAAGCGGCATCGTCAAAGCCCTTATATAAAGCATCCAAGTCCCAGCGTTCGTTCATAAATACCAACCTCCTGCAAAAATAGATGCTTCTATTTTACAACAACTGCCCTATCCCGTCAACCGCATTCTTGGAATTGATTTTCTTTCGCCGACTTCCCTGCAGAATCGTCAGTTTACGTCAAAAAAGTTTCATTTTTTCTTCATAATTGTCGGTTTTTGTCCTGTTTTGACGAGCGATTGTTTTGGTTTTATCTTGCAAAAGGGCGCTTTCCATGTTAAATTATATTTGTCGCACCGCTGTAAGGTTTCTACAGCGAAACCCGGGGAATTATCTTCAAATGACAGGAGAGGAAGTAATGGATAAACGAACAACTGTATTCATCGCAGACAATGCGGAGGATTTCTGCGCCAATTTGTCTGCCGCCGTGCAACACGCAGATGGCTTTCAGGTGGTGGGGACTGCCGGCGACGGGGAGCAGGCCATCCGCCAAATCACCCAGCTGAAGCCGGACGTGCTGGTGCTGGATTTGATGCTCAGCAAGCAGGACGGTATTAGTGTCCTGAAGGCCATTTCCTCCATGGAAAAGCGGCCTGCCATTCTGGCTACATCCGGCTTTATCACCAATTTTGTGGCTTCCACGGCCGCCAATTTAGGGGTTCGCTACCTGATGCTGAAGCCCTGTGATACCGCCGCCTTGGTAGAACGCATGGAGGAAATCCGTGGTGAGGAAACTCTGCGGAAGAGTACTGCCGCCCCCGTGGACAAGGCCGGTATCGAGTCTATGGTTACGAGTATCATTCACGAAATCGGTGTGCCTGCCCACATCAAGGGCTACCAGTACCTGCGGGAGGCCATTATCATCGCCGTAAACGATATGGATGTGATTAACGCCATCACCAAGGTGCTGTATCCCCAGGTGGCAAAAACCTTCCAGACCACACCTTCCCGGGTAGAACGGGCCATTCGCCACGCAATTGAGGTGGCCTGGGACAGAGGGGATCTGGACACCCTGCAGCGGTTTTTTGGGTACACCGTCAGCAACACCAAGGGAAAGCCCACCAACAGTGAGTTTATTGCCCTCATTGCCGACAAGCTGCAGCTGCAGCTTCGCAGCTCCCACGCCGCCGGAATGTAAGGCAAGCCGTGAAAAGGCACAGCTTTGGAGCATTTTCCAAAAGCTTCATAAAATTTCCGAAGTACAAAGGTATTTCGGAAATTTTTATATTCTAAGCCCTTTTCGTTGACATTGGATTGGTCTTTTACTATAATAAAAACAGAACCAGAAACACCGCCGGTAAAACTGAAATAATAAGGAGAAGCTATTATGGCAGACGAAAAGATTTTGGAAGATAACCAGGAAGAAAACAACATCCTCACCCTCACCGACGAGAACGGTGTGGATACGGAATTTGAGTATCTGGACTGCATCGAGTATCAGGGAACAGAATATCTGATTCTGATGCCTGCCCAGGAGGATTCCTCGGAAATCATCATTTTGCAGGTTGAGCCCATTGACGAAGAAAACGAAAACTACCTCTCTGTAAGTGATGAGGCCGTGCTCAACGCGGTTTACGGAATCTTCAAGGAGCGGTATAAGGACATTCTTACCTTTGAGGACTGATTTTTACGTCAAAACCGCCCGTGTACCACAGTACACGGGCGGGTTCATTTTGTTCATTTTCCCTTGCAATCGCCACAGTTTCCCCCGGATCTAAACTGCAGTTCCT
>JAZOQT010000018.1:0-4969 GCA_045656245.1 Faecousia sp. | reverse complement strand
TGCCGAAGTGCATATTGCGGAGCTGGCGATCTTTATGATCGCCCCCATGGTGGTGGTGCTCTTTTGGTGCCTCACCGTCCATGTATTCCGGCTTAGGACCACTACTATGGTGGGTATCAGCGCCTGCCTGGTGTTTCTGATGTTGATCGTTTACAGCCTATTCTACGGCAGCATGTTCCGCACCATTGTGGATGTGGTTGTCTATTTGCTTTTGAGCCAGCTTCTGGTGCTGATCCTGTCGGGCCGTTTCCCCTACAGACTCTTTGGCTCGGTAGGTCTGCTGACTGCGCTGTGCTGCCGGGTGCTGTTCTTCACATTGCCTGTGTATATTGTAGCTGCCAACTGGGAGGATCTGCTGCTTCGTGAACTGCCGGGCCTGTGTATGCTTGCGGCTATGTTCTGTGTCCTTGGCGCACTGCAGCCCCATAGAAAAGAGAAGGAAGAATAAGAAAAGTACCGAAATCCGTGGATTTCGGTACTTTTTTGATATACAAATCAATCCTTCGTAGCGGCCAGGATCAGTTCTACTGCCTTATCGATGCCTACCACAGCGCTGTTGATACACAGATGGTAATTCTCTGCGGCACCCCAGATACGGCCGGTGTAGTGCTGATAGTTGATCTTGCGGCGCTTATCCTTTTCCTGCAGGCGGACCTGGGGACTCTTTTCCGATTCGCCGTAAAGACGGACAATACGGTCAGCCCGGAAATCCATATCCGCGTGAATATATGCGTGGAAAACATTGTCCCGGTCCTTGAGAATGTAGTCGGCATTTCTGCCCACGATGACACAGGGCCCTTGCTCTGCCAGCTGCAAAATCACGCTGCATTGAATATTCCAAAGGAAATCTGCGGTGGAAAGGCCGTTCATCACGCCGGGAACACCCTGGGGAGCGAAGGCATAGGCAAACATGCTCTTTCCGGGGGCATGCTCGCCGTTTTCTTCTATGTATTTGGGGGAAAATCCGGATTCCAGGGAGATTTGCTCCACCAATTCTTTATCGTAGAAGGGGATTCCTAATTTTTCTGCGACCAGACGGCCAACGGTGCGGCCGCCGCTGCCAAATTGACGGCTAATGGTAATGATATTCTTTTTCATAAGTAACCCTCCTTATCTGATTCTGTTTATATTATATCAGCGATATCACCCGTTGTCAAAGAAAATGACAGGCGATGCTTAATCGCCGAATCCTTCGTTCAGCATTTTTTGGGCATAGTCATTGGCGCAAAGATGAAGTGTCAGACCAGGAATGTTCCATAAAAACTCTACAATTGCACGCTCGTAACCCACCGGGTCTACCAGATAGGAAACACCGTGTCCTGCCTTGGGAAACAGAACCATTCGGCAATCGCTCTTACAGGCGGTATATATGCGCTTGGTCATTTCATAGGGCACAAAATCATCTGTATCGCCGTGAATCAGTAAGATGGGCACATTGGCATAGGAAACGGCCTCCAGTGCGCTGGCTTCCTCCAGGGAGAAATTGCCAAACAGTCTTGCACCCAGGCGGACAAAGGGGTAGGCAAGGGGAGCGGGAAGTTTCCGGTCAGTGCAGACCTTACATATGATTTCCTTGGGGGAGGTGTAAGGACAGTCTGCAAGAATTGCCACCACATTCCCGGGGAGGGGAAGTTGAGAGGCCATGAGTACCGTTGCCCCACCCATGGAAATGCCGGAAAGTACAATGGGAATATCTTCACCAAACCGTGCGGAGGCATAACGCGCCCAGGACAGGCAATCCTTCCGCTCCAAAATACCAAAGCTGATGGTATTTCCCTGGCTTCTGCCGTGGCTGCGCTGCTCTACAGCAAGGACATTCATGCCCAGCTTTCTGGACAGCATAAATCCGCCGGAACAGTCCCGCATATAATTTCCCCGATAGCCGTGGAACAGAATGGTAAGGGGCGCCTTCCTGTCCAGTTGGTAGTATCTTCCGTGAAGCTGCAAGCCGTCAAAAGAAGTGATGAATACGTCCTCCCCGGGGGTATTGTCCATAACCTTCGTGGAGGTCTGGATATCTTCATAGGTGGCGTCATATATCTGCTGCATTTTTCTGCTGTAGGGGTCGATGTTACGCTTCGTAGAGGAGAAAAAACACTCCCGATAGGAATAATAGGCAATCACAACAATGACTGCCGGTATCGTAAGCAGTAACCAGTACATACAAACACCTCCTTTATCCTTTAATTTATTATACCCCCGGCAATTGGTGTTAGTCAATGGAGATTGACAATTTTGTGTTTGATTTGTATAATAACAAAAAAGATATTTCTGGGAGGTTTTACCATGAAGGAACGGGTTATTCAGGAGATTCTGGATAAAAAAATCATTGCCATCGTTCGGGGCGTTGATGAGAAGCAGGCCCTGGAAATTGCCAAGGCATTGTACGCCGGCGGCGTTACCATGGTGGAGGTAACCTTTAACCAAAGAGAACCCGAAAAATTCATTAACACTGCCAACGCCATCGCGGCTATTAACCGGGAAATGGACGGTAAGATGCTGGTGGGCGCCGGTACGGTTACTACTGTTGAACTGGTGGAGATGGCGGCCAAGGCCGGAGCAAAATACATTATTTCTCCCGATGTGGATGTGGACGTGATTCGCAGAACCAATGAATTGGGTCTGGTATCTCTGCCTGGCGCCTATACCCCCACAGAGGTGAAGCTTGCGCACAACGCAGGCGCGGACTTTGTAAAGGTGTTCCCTTGTGTGGGCGATGCGCCTGCTTATGTGAAGGCTCTTTGCGCGCCGCTGAACCATATCCGTATGCTGGCTGTTGGCGGTGTCAATGCTGACAATGCCGCAGATTTTATCAAAGCAGGTGCCTACGGCGTAGGTGCCGGCGGCAGCCTGGTGAATAAAAAATGGGCAGATGCCGGGGAATACTGGCGTATTACCGAGGAAGCTAAGCGCTTCGTTGCCAATCTGCAGGGTTAAATTTTATAGAAAAACCAGCCACTTTGGTGGCTGGTTTTTTTGTTTAGAAGAAGTAGCCCTGCATTTCATAAATGGCTTTTCCGGCCAGATAGTGTTCCTTGATTTTTCGCTCCAGGGTGGTGTTTTCCGGTAGGCTTTCAATGTCAATTTCCCAGTCCCCGGGCTTTAAGAATACAAATCCGAATACGCCCCTGCCCGGACTGCCGCAGGTAACCTTGCGGAAGCGCTTGTTAAACTTGCTGATATTGGATTCCTCCCCAAGCATATCAATCAGCTGGGGGTCAATCAGCCAACTGCCGCACCGGAAGGCCTTATAATCGTAGTCGGGGAAGTACCTGGCAACAAATTCCTTGATTTGGGAAAGGGAATCGTCCACAGCCTCCGGCGTCAAGCCGCCTCCCGGAGGAATGTGCAGGGCGATAACCTGGTCGTCCTTACAAAGAACCGGCTTCCAAATTCTTTTATCCAACGCCACGGGCAGTTTGTCCACTGCGCCGTTTTCTTTTACCGGGTGGCCGACATAGTGGGTGGCAGTTTCCCTGATGCGCGCCACCCAGGCGCCTTCGGGATCTTCAAAATGTCTGGCCTTGGCAGAAAATCCTGATCTATGCAGCGCAATGTCAGCACCCAACGCGATTTCCTCCTGATTATCGTTGCGGTACACGACAACCTTGGCGTTCAGCTTGGCAGGAAGCTCAAATTGCAGTCGTCCCAGACGGAACAGCTTACAGTCAATGGCAAGCTGATACCAGGCAAGCAGGTGATAACCGGGACGTCCGCCGTTGTGATTTTTATAGTTATCGATGCCGATTTCCGGCATATTCATGACATAGTCTGCCTGGTCTGCAGGAATGTTTAACTCCTCTAAAAGCTCATGGCACATATCCGCCTCGCTGGCCACGGCCAGGGCTGTGAACATGTCATAGGCAAGGTTAGGTTTACCGGTAGGGTTCTTGGGAGCGGAAAAGCTTGCCATATCCGCACCGTGGAACTGCCTGTCCTGCAGGCCGCGGCAAAGCACTGCTAAAAAACGGGATAGATCCTCGCTTTTACTCACCTCGTCGGCAGTTTCCTTGTATAAAGGAAGATACTTCTTAAAAATACCGTATTTTTCGTGAAGGTTTTGATAGTATTCCGGGTTAGTGTATATTGTGCCGTTTTTGTCAAACTCCGCCATTACATCGGGATAAAATTCCTCCCAGCGGAGGGGGTATTTTTCACAGCCCACCTTTTGCGCAAGCTCGGAAAGAGAAATCATATGATCACCTCAAAATCCAATTTAGAACCATTTTACCATTTATTCTATAATTGTCAATCTGAGTAAAAACAAGTGGGTATGTCTATTGACTTTTCTTTCTGCTGTGATAAGATGATTGTATCAAATTCTGGAAAGGCGGAATGAAAAATTGAAAGCGATTATTAACGCAACTCTGGTTATGAAGGACCATCTGATTCCCAGTGCGGCCATCGTTACAGACGGAGATAAAATCGTTGGTTTTGGAGAAATGCGTAATTTCAAGGTGCCTTCTGACTGTGAAATTATTGACGCGCAGGGCTTGTATGTTGGGCCCGGCCTCGTGGATATTCACAACCATGCCGGCGGCGGCCATTGGTTCTATGACGAGCCCATTCTTGCATCTAAGTTTAACCTTGAGCATGGCACTACCACGGTTCTGCCCACCTTGTATTTTAGTTCTCCTGCCGCTGATCTTATGGAGCAGATGGACTGTGTCCGTAATGCGATGAACACTCCCGAAGGCAAGATTATTGCCGGATTTTATATGGAAGCTCCCTACATGAACCCTAAATTTGGCGCAGATCGTCTGAATAACCCCTGGGCCGGACCCATTGCCAGAGAAGCGTATATGCCCTTGCTGCAACACGCAAAGCAGGACGTTAAAGTATGGGTTGTTGCACCGGAGCGGGAACATATTGAGGAATTTGTAAAGGACGCAAAGGCGATGAATCCCGACGTTCGCTTTTCTGTGGGACACAGTGAGGCAAGTCCCCAGCAAATTGAGGCGCTGATGCC
>JAZOQT010000017.1:0-74627 GCA_045656245.1 Faecousia sp. | reverse complement strand
CGGTATTCCCTTGGGCTGATGCCCACGCGCTTGCGGAACAGCCGGGAGAAGTTCTCCGGAGGAATCCCCACCGCCACGGCAACGGAAGCGATGTCCTCTGCAGTTTTTTCCAGCATCAGGCAGGCCTTGCGGATTCGGATTTCTGTCAAATACTCGTGGGGCGGTACGCCAATTTCCTCTTTGAATCTTGTGGAAAAATAGCACCGCTCCAGTCCAACCTCCCCGGCAATTTCCTCCACGGACAGATTGTTGGCATATTCCCGTTCCATCATCGACACTGCCCGGTTGATTTCCTTGGTTTTCCCGGCGGTATTTTCCTTGCTGCGGAGCAAAAGCCCGAACAGACTGCAAAGATATCCATAGCGCCGCAGCTCCGCGCCCAAATCGTTATCGCCGCCCATGTCCACCAGCTTTTTCACCAGCGCTGTGATTTCCCCGAACAGCTCCGGGGGTGCAAAGGGCTGCTGCGAGGTAATTCCCGCCATAGAAAGCCACTGCCCCACCATCACTCCGTCCACCATGCAGTACACACCGCCCCGGGGGTGAACGGTATCCGTTGTCTGCACCACCGTATCCCCCGGCAGGAGAAAATAGCAGTCCCCTGCTTTTACGGGAAAAGTTTTTCCGTTAATTACTGCCGTTCCGTAGCCCTCAGTGCAGCACTCAATGACCGTAACCCTGCGCACCACGGGACCGTAGGAAATGCCCCTGGGCAGGTCCACATCGTAATTTCCGTAGCGATACCGCACGTCCATTCTGATTCCCTGGCTTTTCTTTTCTTCCATTTGTTTGCACCCCGTTTCGTTGATTTAAATATAACACCTCCCACTAATTATTGCAATATTTTTCTTATTATTTTATTTTATCAAACATTTTGCATATTTTAGCAATCATTTATCCATTGTGCTTTTTCAGTCTGTCGCTATAATGAAGGTATCCAAACAACAAAATGACGAAGGAGCTTGCAACTATGGAAAATCAGAAAATCCGTTATGCCGTAATCGGCATCAGCATGGGTGGACGGCATCTTATTTCCATCCTCCACAACCGGGAAACCGAGCTGGTAGCCATCTGCGATGTCAATGAAGAAGCCCTCTGGAAGCGGCAGAAAAAATACAGAATCCCCAAAGCCACTACAAACTGGCGGGATCTGGTAGATGACCCGGATATTGATGCCGTAGTCGTGGCCACCCCCGACCAGACGCACCTGGAAATGTCCTCCGCCTTCCTCCGGGCAGGCAAGCACGTTCTGTGTGAGAAGCCCATGGCTTTGACCATGGAGGAATGTATGGAAATGATGCAGGTGGAGGCCGAAACCGGCAAGATTCTGATGGTAGGCCAGATTGGTCGCTGCGCCCCGGGCTTCTGCCTGGCGAAGAAGCTGGTAGCCGAGGGCCGCATCGGTGAGCTGTATTTTGTGGAAAGCGAATACGCCCACGACTATTCCAAGATTCCCGGCGCTGCCAATTGGCGGCTGGATCCCAACCGCCACGCTATCATCGGCGGCGGCTGCCACGCCATTGACCTGCTGCGCTGGATTGCAGGCGACCCCACCGAGGCCTTCGCCTACGCCAACCGCAAATGTCTGCCGGACTGGCCCGTTGACGATTGCGCCATCGCACTGTTCCAATTCCCCAACAATGTCATGGGCAAGGTGATGACCTCCATCGGCTGCAAGCGCGACTACACCATGCGCACCGTGCTGTACGGCACCAAGGGCACCATCATCGTGGACAACAAGAATCCCCAGCTGATTCTCTTTGAAGATGACCAGCGCAATGCAGAAGATGGCATGTCCCAGCACACCATCCCCCGCTATCTGCCGGTTGCCATTGCCGACCACAACACCGACATGGAGATTGAGCAAATGACCGATGCCATTCTGGGCCGGAACGAATTGGTTGTTACCTCCCTGGAAGGCGCCAAAACCATCGCCGCCTGCCTGGCTGTGGTGGAGTCTGTCAAAACCCACGCCCCCATTGCCATTACCTATCCGGAGCATCCGTAATCACAAAAGGGAGAAGCCTGCCGGCTTCTCCCTTTTTTTACAGCGCCACCGCGTCCCGGGAACTCTCCTTAAAAAGGCACTGATTTCACTGTTTTAAGTTGACAACCTTATAATCCCATTCTATAATAAATATATACTTATAAAAAATAAGGAGCGATTTTCCATGTATCACCGTATGACCATTGCAGGTCTTCAGCGGGATCTGCCCATTTGTAAGGTAACTGACACTTTGTATATCGCCGGCTTTGTCATCTTTGGCGACCAGGAGCTGACCGTAGCCTGCGCCAAGGAGCTTTTGAAGCTGGCCCCGGAATATGATTACATCATCACCGCCGAGGCCAAGGGCATCCCTCTGGCCCATGAGATGGCGCGGCAGGCAGGAAATAAAAAGTATATCCTGGCGCGGAAAGCCCCCAAGCTGTATATGAAGGACCTGTTTGAGGTTACTGTTAACTCCATCACCACCGCAAAGGAACAGCGCCTGTATCTGGACGGCGCAGACGCCGCTCTGATGAAGGGTAAGCGGATTTTGCTGGTGGACGATGTGATTTCCACCGGCGAAAGCCTCCATGCTCTGGAAGCATTGGTGGAAAAGGCAGGCGGTATCATCTGCGGCCGTATGGCCATTCTTGCCGAGGGCGATGCCCAGGACCGGGCGGATTTGGTGTATTTGGAGAAGCTTCCCCTGTTCCACCCCGACGGTACGGTTATGGAATAAGTTTTCCCTCCCACCCAACGGTGGGAGGTTTACTTTTCCGGGGAAACATGATAAAATGGGGAAAATTAACCCAAGGAGGCAATGCTATGCCACGGAAAGCACCTAACAGAAATATCCCCGTTACCTTTTTGGTTGTCGTCCTGGCGCTGATTCTTGTGGGACTGATTGTGCTGGTGGTTGTTCTGGAACAGAGCAGACAAGACGCGCCCCCTGCCACAGAACCCACCGCGGGAACTACAGCGCCCGTAACCGAAGCGCCCACCTCACCCCCTACCGAGCCACCCGTCGTCAAGCAGACCACCGCCACCATCGGCAATACCGGAGATATGATGTTCCACACCAAGGTAATCAAGTGCGGTTATGACTCCGCTGCGGGCACTTTCAATTACGACCACATCTATCAATATTGGAAGCCCTACATCGAAAAGCTGGACTATGCCACCGCCAATCTGGAGCTGACCTTGATGAAAACCGACAGCGAGGGTGAATTTAAGGGCTACAACGGCTATCCCCGGTTCAATTCCCCGGACGCTGTGGCCCACGCCCTGAAAAACGCCGGCTTCGACCTGCTGCTCACCGCCAACAACCACTCCTATGACCGCTTCAATACCGGTCTTATCCGCACCCAACAGGTGCTGGACGATTTGGGCTTTGACCGCATCGGCACACGACTGACAAAGGACGCCCCCACCTATATCATCAAAGAGGTCAACGGCATCAAAATCGGTATGATCAATTACACCTATGCCACCAACATTACCGACGACGGAACTGTCTACCTGAACGGTATCAAAGTAGGTGCGGACTCCCCTCTTGTAAACGCCTTCAGCTACAGTCGCCTTTCCGCTTTCTACGACAAGCTGGAAGGGGAAATTTCCCAAATGCGCAACGAAGGTGCAGAGGCTATTATTCTTTACATTCACTGGGGCGATGAATACAAAACCACAGAAAACAAAACCCAGAATAAAATGGCCCAGGCGCTGTGCAACCTGGGAATTGATGTGATTGTAGGGGACCACCCTCATGTGCCCCAGCCTGTGGAGCTTTTGACCAACGAAGCCGACGAGAACAAGAAAACCTTGTGCCTGTACTCCACCGGCAACGCCGTTTCCAACATCTCCCGGGCGGACAAGCGCCCCCTGAACACCGAGGACGGCATGATGTTCAGTGTTACCTTTGCCAAGTATTCCGACGGAACTGTGGTAATCGAATCGGCAGATATCATGCCCACATGGGTGGACAGAATAGACGAAACCGACTGGTCGTACCAGTTTGTGGTGCTTCCTCTGGACGACGAGGTAGCGGATTGGCAGAGCGCCATGAACCTCAGCAATGCCACCTTAAAGGAATGCAAAAACTCTTATGATCGCACCATGAGCATTGTGGGAGAAGGGCTGGAAGCCGCCAATGCCTACTACGCCCAGCGCCAGCAGGAAGTGGAAGCCCAACTGGGTGTTGCAGGGTGATGCCATGGCAGAATATGAGCTGGTAAGAGAAATCCAAAATCTGTGCCGCAACAACCAGATGCGGGATGTATTTTTTGAGGAAGTAGAAACGGACAGCCCCGAGGCGTATGTCCGCAGTCTGCTGAAGGGAAAAGCTGTGAGTATCACCTGCGACTACGGCAAGGACGGCGCCGTTACGGTTTACGCCGACTGCGACGGTCTGACACAGAAATTTATTTTTACGCCGCTGTAAAAATTCAGAAATTCCCTCTTTACAAAGAGGGAATTTTCTGTTATAATCCACCTCGGTTCACCACTTGGCCCGGTGGTGCAGTCGGTTAGCACGCCAGCCTGTCACGCTGGAGGTCGACGGTTCGAGTCCGTTCCGGGTCGCCAAAAAGAAGTACCATCCAAAGATGGTACTTCTTTTTTTGTGTGAACATGACGGACTCGAACAGTAAAATGCAACAGTCCGGTGGACTGTTGCTTCCGAGGGCTTGACCGAGGAAAACCTTTATTTTTGCTTTGGCAAAAATGCAAACGAGTCCGTTCCGGGTCGCCAAAAAAGAAGTGCCATCCAAAGATGGTGCTTCTTTTTTTATGGGAGAAGGACGGCCTAAAAAATTATTCTCCCTTTTTCTCCCGTTGCTTACAGGCGTAAAAATAAGCCATTTTGTAATCCCCCATTTTTTCATAGCACTGCTCCAACCAGGGAAGGGATTTATCCTCTGCCAACGCAAATTCCGCCGCCGCATGCTGGTAGTTTCCCAAGGCGAAATACGCCTGCCCACGGAGCAAATGCCACTGCTCCGTCTGTCGGTTTTGGGCGGCATCCAGATATCGTGCGGCCTCCTCCGGCTTTCCTGCTGACAGCGCCCACTGCCCCCGCAGAAGCAACTCTTCATCCTCTTGGGGAAGCTGTTCCAACACTTGCTCCAATGCCCCGCTGTCCGCCTGTGCCAGCAGCAGTAAGCGGCGGCGCTGCAATTCCCTTGTAAAATATATGGTGGAAACCGGCTGGCGCAGAAGCTGCGCTGCGTAGGGCTTTTTCCCCTGGGCAATGGCCTGCTCCGCCTTGTCCATGGTAGCCAGCAGCCGCAGCAGCGCGGCCTCTTGGTCGAACACAGGGTCAGGTGCGCTGTATTCCTCAAGCAGCGCCAAAACTTCATCGTATTGCCCTGCTTCATAGGCACTGCGCAGCCGTGGCATCAGCCCTTGATTGGCAGAAGCGGTATCCTCCTCCAGAAAATAGCTCACCGGCTTGCCCAGCCGGGCCGCCAGATAACGCAGAGTGTCCATAGAGGGCTGGGCCAGGCCGTTTTCAATTTGAGAGAGCATATTTCGGGTGATACGCTCCCCACACAGCTGCCGCTGGGACAATCCCGCTTCCTGCCGCGCCTGCTTCAGCCGCAGTCCCAATTCCATAGTCCTTCCTCCTGGGTAATTCTGATTTACCCTTATCATACCATATCCTCCCCGGCTTTCCAACCCCCTTTACAAAAAATTCATTTGCTATTTCCCCGGTTTTGGATTACGATATAGGAAATATCTTCAAAGGAGGCGTGGCTATGGACAATCACAACAGCCGCTCGCTTCAATTAACGGCTTCCCAACGGCTTTCCGCAGCTCCCAATGCCGTTAAACTGGTTCTGCTCCACACCGGTGGCGCTCTGGCTCTGGGTCTTTTGCTCATGGTCGTGGATGCCCTGCTGGACAACGCCATTGCCGGTACCGGCGGATTAAGCGGGCTGGGAACAAGAAGCATTTTAGCCACTGTGCAGTCCTGCCTGGGAATCAGCCAGCTGATAATTCTTCCCTTTTGGCAGCTGGGCTACACCTATATTACGCTGCAATTTGCCCGGGGAAAGCGCGCTTATGCCGACGATTTGCTTACGGGCTTCCGTCTGTTCCTGCCGGCGCTGCGGCTGATGCTTCTGCAGGGGCTGATTTATCTGGCGGTGGGGCTGCTTGCTTCCCACGCAGGAAGCTTTTTGTTTACCTTAACCCCTTGGTCCGGACCTATGCTGCAGCAGCTTGCCCATGTGATGTCCACCGCCGACAGCCCGGAGGCCATAAACACCGCCATACAGGCGGTTTTGCAAGACGTATACGTGCCCATGGCAATTTGCCTGGCGATTGCCTTTTTGGCGCTGGCTGCCCCGGTATTTTACCGATTGCGGTTCGCCCAATATTTGCTTCTGGACAACCCGGAAGCAGGAGCATGGAAGGCCTTGAAAATGAGTTTTCGGTACACAAAGGGCAATTGGAAGGCCCTGCTGAAGCTGGATTTACACTTTCTTTGGTTCTATGCTCTGGATATTTTGGTAACTGTCCTTGCCTACGGAGATGCCCTGCTTTTGCTGCTGAATGTAGCCCTTCCCGTTTCTCCGCAGCTACTGATGTACCTGTTTTTCACCCTGTATGCAGCTGCCCAACTGGGACTGTACGCATGGAAGCGGAACGAGGTTTGCGCCAGCTATTGTCTCATTTACGACGGCATCATAACTGCCGCGGAAAATACCGTGTAAAAAAAGAACAGGAGGTGCGGCTATGCGCTTTCGGAAGGTGTATCTGGAGATTTCCAACATATGCAACCTGCGCTGCCATTTTTGTCCCGGTACAAAGCGCAGGAGCCAGCGTATGACCGTTGCGGAATTTTCCGCCCTTATGCCCAAGCTGCGCCCCTTTACGGACTATTTGTACTTTCACCTGATGGGAGAGCCCCTGTGCCACCCGGATTTGAAAACTTTTCTGGAAATCGCCCATAGCTTCGGCTTTCGTGTGATTCTCACCACCAACGGCACACTGCTTCCTCAAACGCAGGATGTCCTGCTTTCCGCCCCTGCGCTGCACAAAATCAACATCTCCCTCCATGCCTTTGAGGCCAATGATTTTTCTGCGCCTTTTGATGATTATCTGCAGGGGTGCTTCCGCTTTGGTCAGGCAGTTAAGGGAGAAAAGCTGGTTGTGTACCGGCTGTGGAACCAGGGAGGCGCAGATACCCTTAACCGGAATATCTTGGAGAAAATGCATGCCTTTTTCCCGGGAGCTTGGGCAAAGGAACGACTGGGAACCAGAATCGCCCCCCAGACCTATTTGGAATACGGGGACAAATTCGACTGGCCCGACCTCGCCGCCCCGGAATCTACCCAGCCCATCTTCTGCTACGGCCTGCGGGACCAAATCGGCGTGCTTTGCGACGGAACGGTTGTCCCCTGCTGTTTGGACCACGAGGGAGATATCCCCTTGGGCAATCTGTTGCACCAGGAGCTGGACGCCATTTTGGAAAGCCCCCGGGCGCAGGCCATCTATCACGGTTTTTCCGCCAGAGAGGCCGCCGAGCCCCTTTGCCGCCGGTGCGGCTATGCAAGACGGTTTGCAAAATAAACATAACGCCCTCCCTTTCGGGAGGGCGTTTTTATCCGCTCAGGACAAGACAGGCTTCTTCCCCGCTAAATCATACCGGCATATTTTGAAGCCCAACCCAAATAAACAAAAAACAGTTAACCAAACGGTTAAATAACCCTTGACAACGAGCAATGGCCGTGGTATTCTATATTTAACCATAAAGTTAAATGAAAGGAAGTGAGGGGCATGGGAATCCAAAACACCATGAAGGCCCTGTCCGACCCCATTCGCCGGCAAATTCTGGGAATGCTCAAGTCCGGCCGACTCTCCGCCGGGCAAATCGGGGAGCAGTTCCCCATCACCGGCGCGGCAATTTCCAAACACCTTTCCGTGCTGAAGGAGGCAGACCTGATCCGGGATACCCGGGAGGGCAAGTTTATTTACTACGAACTGAACACCTCCGTTTTGGAGGAAGTAATGCTGTGGCTTACCGGCCTGAAGGGAGAAGAACATGATTAAAAAGCATTGGAAAACCTTACTCATTACGTCCATCATCATTCTGTTGCCCATTTTGGCAGGACTTACCCTGTGGAACCGGCTGCCGGAGCAGGTTCCTGCCCACTGGAATTTAAACGGTGAGGTGGACGGCTGGCTCAGCAGAGCCTTTTTCGTGTTCGGTATGCCAGCCATTCTCTTGGGCTTTCAGTGGCTGTGCGTCCTTGGCACCCTTTCTGACCCCAAAAGGAAAAACCACCCGGATAAGATTCTGCAACTGGTACTGTGGATTATTCCGGTGCTAAGCATCCTGCTCAGCGTGATGACCTATCTTACCGCTATGGGAAAGGATGTGCAAATGGAGGTCGTTATGCCCGTGTTCATGGGTTTGCTTTTTGTCATCATTGGCAATTATCTGCCCAAATGTAAGCAGAATTACACCATTGGCATCAAAATTCCCTGGACACTGAACAGCCAGGAAAACTGGAACAGAACCCACCGCTTTGCCGGCTGGCTTTGGGTATTGAGCGGTGTTGTGATGATACTTTCCGGCTTTTTTGGTGGCTTCTGGGTGTTTTTCATCGCGGTATTTGTGATGGTAATCCCGCCCTTTATCTACTCCTATATCCTCCACAAAAATGGAATTTAATTAAAAACCATGGCGGATACGTGTTCCGCCATAAGTCAAAGCCTCCGGCTAAGCCGGAGGCTTTGACTATTCCATCATATATAATTTTCGCGAAAGTAATTTCCGGCTTGGACAAGAGGACTTCCTGGCACGCTGATACCAAGTAGGAGGCAAGAGAATTTCGTATTTTTCTACGGCTTTTATGCGTTTTTGCGGGCAAAAGGCAGGTTTTTACATGCCTCAACCAGAATCCCTAACTTGACATAGATGAATTGTCGAAGATACCGCTTTTTAAGACTTCTCACCTTTTCCACAAATTCTGATATTTGCCGGACCGTCGGTGTTTATTGGTAACAAAAATCCGTGCATTACAAAATGCACGGATTTTTTGTTATCGCATCACAACTTGCGAAATAAGATTATAGTCGTTGGTCAGAATCGTATCGATTCCCATCGCCCGGAATTTTTTAGTTTCCTCCGGGTCGTCTGACCAGAACACGTTGCAAAGGATACCATGTTCGTGGGCTTTTTTAACGGTTTCTTCATTGAAATAAGGTTTAAACAACTGAATCTTATAGGCTCCCAAAGCGATGGCTCTGTCCACCATGGACATGGGATCTTTATTACCGTCCCAACCTACGCAGCATGGAATATCCGGAGCATACTCCATAACCCGCTTGATGATTTGGTCGTTGGTAGTCATAAAGTACACATGATTTTGTGCATCATACTTGCGGACAAGTCCCACGATCTGCTCAATCATGGGATTAGGGAAATCCGCATCCCAAATTTTTACATGGATGTTCATAATGACACGGCCGGCAAATTGACGCAGGATCTCCTCAAAGGTGGGAATCTTCAAGCCCCGGAATTTCTCGCCGTGTTTTGCGCCAAAATCCAACTTCAGGAGTTCTTCATAGGTATGCTCATAAATCTTTCCGTGGCCGTCGCTGACCCGGTCAAGGGTGCTGTCGTGGCAGGAAACCAGTACTCCGTCACTGGTGTTCCATATGTCAAATTCGATTTCTTCTGCACCCATAGCCACTGCTGCGCCAAAGGCAGGCATACTGTTTTCCGGCGCGATGGTATTAAAGCCTCTGTGGGCACAAACCCGGGGGTACGGCATCTTGCTATCGGGTAAAACCACAGACGCACCTGCGTTGCGGTACTGCCATGGATTCCGTCCGATTTCAATGTATTCGTGGTGCGCCGCATCAGGATTCCCAAAGCCTGCAGGTTTGAGGTGCTTTTGGTGAGGATCAAACTCTACCGAGATCATTCCAAATTTACCACCCATATTGGCAAGTACCTTTCCTTCGGGGGATACCGCCATAGATGCACCGCAGACGGTGGCGTTTTCATCAAAGCTCACCGAGGAGCGGAGCACATAGGCGTTGGTATTATATGCCAAAAAGCGGCACATGGTTTCGATAGCATCGTGGCTATCACTGCGCTGTAAGGAGCAGCCGATGATAATATCCACCTTTTCTTTGGCAATTCGGGGAAAAGCCTCATAGAAATAAAAATCATAGCAAGTCAAAAAGCCGTAGCGCAGGCCGTCAAGTTCCAAAATGTAAGGCTCAGAGGGCTGGAGGGTGTAATTGGAATCCAGCCCCATATTCAGCTCCAGAGGGGGCAGATGCTTTTTGAAATACTTGCCTGCCAGTGTGCCGGTCTTGTCAAAGCAATAGGTGGTATTACGCCAGCCGGTTTCCTCCCGGGACAGGGCATTGACAAATACATTGGCTGCACAGCGTTTGGCTGTTTCGGCACATTTTGAAAGCAGCGTGTCGATGTATTTGTTGTGATAGAAAAGGGTTTCTTCCAAGTTTGCCGTTACGCATGGCACATCGCTGTACTCCGGCAAAACAATAATATCTGCATCCTCACCGCACGCATCAAGCAGTTTCAGTTTATAATTAAAATACTCGTCGGAAAAAGTAGTATCCTTGGAATAGGGTGGCTGGAAAATATATGCTTTCATCGCCTTTCGCTCCTTTTACAGATTTACCTAAAGTATAGCATATTGAAATTAGAATGTAAAATGTCAAAAATACAGTCCTTGTCATATTGTTTTGTATATGGTAATATGGGAGCGAGGTGATTCGTATGAATATGCGGCAGCTGCAATATTTTTGTAACGCAGCGCAAATGGAGAATTTGGCCAAGGTAGCAGAAAAATATATGGTTCCTCCCTCCACTGTTTCCGTAGCTATCAAGCATCTGGAGGAGGAACTGGGCGTTACCTTGTTTGACAGGATGTCCAACAGAATTAAGCTTAATACAAAGGGACAGCTTTTCGCCAGTGAGATTCAGGCGGCATTGGACAAAATAGATGCTGTTACCCGGCAAATTTCCGAAGATCCAACTCCACCGTCTCAAATTAAAGTGCTGATTCGGGCAAGGCCCAAATGGATCACGGAGCTGATCACCCAATTCAAGGCGAAAAACCCGGAGGTCAGCTTTATTATATCCAACGATTATACGGTCTCCGATATTGACGGCTTTGATGTGGTCATTGACGAGAACACAAAGCAATACAAGCACTGGGAGCGTTTTTTGTTGAGTACCGAGATCATCTGTGTAAAGGCAGCCTCCCGTAACCCGTTGGTGCATAAAACGCTGATCTTTCAAGATTTAAAGGACGAGGTGTTTATTCTACCCAGCGCCGGAAACGGTATGCGAAACCTATACGAGACAACTTGCCAAAAACACGGAATCATACCCAATGTGGCAATCGAATGCAATGACCGGCAATGCCTGCAGTACTATGTGCAGGCAAATATGGGACTTACCTTGGGTGCATACCGGGCGTTGGAGGATCATACCCAGACGAATATGTCAGCCCTGCGGGTAACAGATTTTAACGAAACGCAATCTGTATATGTATTCCACCGGGAAAAGGGAAATGTGTCCATCAAAGCCTTTTGTGACTTCCTGTATACCCAGCGCTACCTCTGAACAACCCATTTTATAATGCAAGGGCGGATGTAAACATCCGCCCTTATATTATTGAAGCATACCATTAGCAAGGCTTGCCACAAGGTCGTGCATTTCCCGCTCAGAGCGGACATTGTGGGCTTTGTTGATAATGTCTTGTTTTTGTTCTTCGGTCATTGCGGAATAGGCGTTCATGGCAGGCTCATTCACAGCCAGCGCCATACCGAAACCAATGGGTACTTTGTAGAAATCCATAGTAAAAACCTCCGTTATTTTTGTAGGGGAGGCGTTTCGCCTCCCATGATTCGGAACGGGAAACCCGTCCCCTACGCAGCCGCATCCAACATATTTTCAATAAAAATGCCGTAGCCTGTGGTTGGGTCATTCACAAGGACATGGGTAACTGCGCCGATGAGTTTGCCGTCTTGAATAATCGGTGAGCCGGACACCTGTGTGTCAAGTATAGGACAAAAAATCCCGTGTATTTTGCAAAAATACACGGGATGATCTGAGCTAAACATATTATTCCGTTACCTGGTCGCGCTTATATTCCAAAATATCGCCGGGCTGACAATCCAAAACATCACAAATGGCTTCTAAAGTGGAAAAGCGTATAGCACTGACATGTCCATTTTTTAATTTGGAAAGATTCACATTCGCAACGCCAACTTTTTCTGACAGCTCGTTGAGCGATATTTTACGGTCAGCCATAATTCTGTCAAGCCGTAGAATAATTGCCATATGGGGCCCTCCGCTTACAAGGTTTCATCGGACAGCTGCTGAAGCTGCGCACCGTATTCAAAAATATAGGACAGCAAGAGCAGTATCGAGAAAAGAATCAGAAATGTCAAATCCAAATCATAGCTGACTGTCATACTGGATATCGCACTGTCATTTATTAGATTGGCTATGCCAAAATTGTGGAGAACATTCTGCGTCTCAAGTATGCCTGCTGCGTTCTCTACGATTCCCAGGATAATACAAACATAACCGATTTTCCGAATGTCCTTTCCAACAGAGGCATAGAAAGGATTACCCTGAGAAACCGACTGAAGAAGGTGGCGAATACAGCCAAAGGCATAGTAGGTCACCGCGGCACTGATTGCGCCTAAGAGGAGCAGGATCCAGCCGTGGGTCAAAATGCTGTTGTTGTCCGGCGTGTATTCCTCTGCCAGTGTAATGTCGATGGGGCCAATATGGATTTCATGGGAATCCTCACCAAACATATAATCCGGATCTATAGTGTTTGCAATGGTAAGTATTAGAAGCAGGAAGATCGCAACGATCATAGAAATCAAAATAATTTTTTGCAATACCTTGAATAAGGTGTCTAGCCTTTTGGCGTTCTTTTTAAGCTTTGTTGTGTCCATAATAGCCTCCAAAACAAAATATTTAACGATAATCGTTAAATGGATTATATACGAACACTTTATGTTTGTCAATACCTTTTTTACGATAATCGTTAAAAATGGGGCGGCTAATAGCCGCCCATAGGTTATTCCATTGTGCCGTTCGCGAGATTTGCCACGAGGGAGCACATTTCTTTTTCACTGCGGACGTTGTGGGCGCGATTGAGAATGTTCTGCTTTTGGGATTCTGTTAAGTGTGCATAGCGGTTCATGGCAGCGGTGTTGGCGGAGAGCGCCAAGCCGAAGCCGATGGGAACTTGATAGAAATCCATAAGTTTTCTCCTTTACTGTAGGGCGGGGGCTTGCTCCCGCCGTTAGAAATAGGAACAATAAGGGCGGCGGGAGCACGCCCGCGCCCAACAATGTGTTGCGATAGAATCCGTAGGGGCGATCTGCATTCGCCCGTTAGGCCGCGGCGTCTAACATATTTTCGATGAAGATGCCATATCCGGTGGTGGGGTCGTTTACAAGGACGTGGGTGACGGCGCCGATGAGTTTGCCGTCCTGTATAATCGGTGAGCCGGACATGCCCTGGACGATGCCTCCCGTGGCCTCCAGCAACGCCTTGTCCGTTACCCGAAGCAGCAGATTTCTGTCATTTGCCTTGCCGTTGGGATAAATTTTGAGGATTTCCACAGAATACTCCTGAACACTGTCCCCCGAAACCGTGGACAGTATGGTGGCCGCGCCGGTTTTTACCTCATCTTTTTCTCCCATGGAAATGGCTTTTCCCTGCCAACCGGTATCGCTGACACCGAACACGCCCTGGGGGGTATTTTTCTGCAAAACACCAATGGGCGTTTTGGAAACCACTGTGCCCATAAGCTGACCCGGCTCCCCCGACAAGCCCTTACGCACAGTCAGTATCCGGGCGCCGTAGGCATTTCCGCCGGTCAAAGAAAGCAGCTGACCTTTGCTGTTGTTGACACCATGACCCAACGTGCCGAAGGCTTTCGTTTCGGGATTGTAATAGGTTACCGTACCGATGCCGGTTACTCCCTGCCGCAGGTATAATCCCAATTTCGGCCCATCATCGGTAATTTGCGGCGACAGGGCATATTCCCGCTTTTTGCCGTTACGGCGAACAGCTACTGAAACCGTACCGTCCGAACGGTCCAGGGCATTTTTTACATCCTGGGCAGTTTGAACTTTCTTTCCTTCAATGGCAATGATTTGGTCGCCCACCGCCAAATCCGATGCCCGGGTTACACTTGCAATTGCTTCGTCCAGCCCCGCCACGGTAACGCAATTATCCCGCAGCTCCAGGCCCACAACCTGCCCCACGGGAATCAGCTCTGTCCCCAGCACGCAGGTGGTTAACAGCCATAGGCACAGTAATAAAGATACTGTGTTTTTTAGAAATTTTTTCATCGTTCAGCCCTCCATTTCGTCTGCCTTCTTAATATGCCAGCGAGGCCTGCTTCGTAACCCCAGTAAAAGTCGAAAATTCAGGGCAAATTAGGGAATTTTGTCTTTGTTTGTCATGATAAATTTATGCTTTTTGGGTCAAACTTTCCCAGCGGCAGGCTTTTTATCGCCCTTCGGTGCCATTCGGACTGTCCATTCGCTCTATTTACCCATTGACAAAGTAGGTAAATGGTGGTAAAATTACCCATAGAAATACTAGGTAAATCCCACAGGAGGTTTATTATGCAAGTTTATGCAGACAATGCCGCTACTACCAAAATGAGCGCCGCGGCTGTTAACGCCATGGTGTCCTGTTTTGAAACATATT
Source organism: Faecousia sp. (assembly GCA_045656245.1). Taxonomy (GTDB): domain Bacteria; phylum Bacillota; class Clostridia; order Oscillospirales; family Oscillospiraceae; genus Faecousia. The sequence goes on along the minus strand of JAZOQT010000017.1, from coordinate 59,901 downwards.
ATGCCAACCCCTCCAGCCTGCACTCCGTAGGTCAGGAAGCCAAGGAGGTTCTGGAGGACGCCCGGGCGCGAATTGCCGCATGCCTGGGCTGTGAGCCCAGAGAAATTTACTTCACCTCCGGCGGAAGCGAGGCAGACAATCAAGCTATTCTCTCCGCCGCCAGGCTGGGCCAGCGCAAAGGCAAAATGCACATTATCTCCACCGCCTTTGAGCATCACGCCGTACTGCACACCCTGAACGCTCTGGAAAAAGAGGGCTTCACCATCACCCTTTTGGATGTAAAAAACGGCCATAACATTACTGCCCGGCAGGTAAAGGACGCTATTACCCAGGACACCTGTCTGGTTACCTGTATGTACGCCAATAACGAAATCGGCTCTGTTTTGCCCATTGCAGAAATCGGCGCCGTGTGCAAGGAGGCGGGTGTTCCCTTTCACACCGATGCTGTGCAGGCAGTGGGGCATCTTGCCATTGATGTAAAGGCGCAAAATATTGATATGCTCAGCCTTTCCGCCCACAAATTCCACGGTCCCAAGGGCGTAGGCGCTCTGTATTGCCGCCGGGGCTTCCCTCTGACGAATCTGATTCACGGCGGTGCCCAGGAGCGGAGCAAGCGCGCCGGCACGGAAAATCTGCCCGGAATTTGCGGTATGGCGACAGCTTTGGAGGAAGCGGTTGCCCATCTGGAAGAAAACCCCGCCAAGGTTACCGCCCTGCGGGATAAGCTGATTGCCGGTCTTTCCCAAATCCCCCACTGCGCCCTCAACGGCGACCGAAAAAACCGTCTGCCCGGCAACGTCAGCTTCTGTTTCGAGGGCATTGAGGGAGAAAGCCTGCTTCTGCTTCTGGATATGAAGGGCGTGGCCGCCTCCTCCGGCTCGGCCTGCACCTCCGGCAGTCTGGACCCCAGCCATGTGCTGCTGGCCATCGGCAGAGTTCACGATGTGGCCCACGGAAGTCTGCGGCTTTCCCTGAGCGAATACAACACAGAAGAAGAAATCAACCACATTCTTGCCGTCGTCCCCGAGGTAGTGAGCTATCTTCGGAGCATCTCCCCCGTCTGGCGGGATTTGCAAACCGGTAAGCGGCAGTATATTTTGTAAGCAAAGGAGAATTTTTATGGCACTTTACAGCGAAAAAGTTATGGATCATTTCACTCACCCGAGAAACGTGGGCGTAATCGAAAACGCCGACGGCGTGGGCGAGGTTGGCAACGCCAAATGCGGCGACATTATGAAAATTTATCTAAAAATTGAAAACGAAATCATTGTGGATGTAAAATTCGAAACCTTCGGCTGCGGCAGCGCCATTGCTTCGTCCTCCATGGCAACGGAAATGATCAAAGGCAAATCCATTCACGAGGCCATGGCCCTGACCAACAAGGCCGTTGCCGAAGCGCTGGACGGTCTGCCCGCCCACAAGCTTCACTGCTCCGTGCTGGCAGAGGAGGCCATTAAAAACGCCCTGAAGGACTACTACGACAGGAACAATATCCCCTACGACAAAACCCAATTCCCCGACTGCGCCAACTGCGCCCACTGCCACTAATGCCATGATTGTATCAACAAAAGGACGCTACGCCCTGCGGGTTATGGTTTACCTTGCCCAGAAAGGCCAGGACGAATTTATTCCACTGAAGGAAATTGCGGAAAACGAGCATATCTCCCAAAAATATCTGGAAACCATCATGACCGTCTTAAGCAAAGCCGATTTCGTGGACGCTGTCCACGGCAAGGGCGGCGGCTACCGCCTGAACCGCAAGCCGTCGGGCTACACCATCGGCTCTATCCTGAAGCTGACAGAGGGTTCTCTTGCCGCTGTGTCCTGCACCAGCCAGGGCCCTGCCGCCTGCTCCCGCAGCGAATGCTGTCAGACAAAGCCCATGTGGGACAGGCTGGACAAGATGATTGACGATTTCTTTGAAGGCATTACCGTTGCAGATTTATTAAATCAAGCCACATAACTGCGTATCACACCGGGCAGGGACGCTTCCCTGTCCGGTGTTTCTCCGGGGCTTCACCCAGGACGCACCCATTTTTCTCCAAAAATTGCAAAATAGGTATTTACATTTTTTCCGTTATCGTGTATGATAACGGCGAACAGAGTAGGAAGCCTCGCGTGAAGTGCCGTCAAAATGGGGAGTTGAGTGGCGGACGAAGGATTTTATCCGCGATGGGGCTGCCGCACCCGCTGCCCATATAGGATTCCTTCCTTTATGTAGCAACGATACTCGGTCGGGCGTTCGGTCGGCTGAAAACGCTGCCGTTTCCCACGGGTTCTAAGGAAAATGTACTCCCCTACAATTACTTGTAGGGGTTTTTGTTTTCCCAATCCGTGATACGGTCTGCCCTCCGTATGCCACATTTAAGGAGGTTTTTTTATGTCCAAAATTCAAAAAAGCACTGCCCTGTACCCCCATCCGTTCTCCAAGGCCTATTGGCGTGATGCCGCCGCAGAAATGAAGTCCACGAAAACCCTGGTCATCGCAGCGCTGATGATTGCCCTGCGTGTGGCCTGCAAGGGTCTTTCCGTGCCCATCGCTCCCAGCCTGGACCTGTTCAATGTAGCCAGCTTTATCAACGCCCTGAGCGCCATGATTATCGGCCCTGTGGTAGCGATTCCTGCGGCAATCATCTCCGACTTTCTGGGTGTTATGATTTGGGACGGACTGGGTACATATTTCCTGCCGTTTGTATTGCAGGAGATTGGAAGCTCCCTGATTTGGGCGCTTCTGCTGTATCGCTCCAAGGTTACCCCCTGGCGTGTAATTCTGGGAAGATTTGCTATCTGCTTCCTCATTAACATCGCTTTGGGTACACCCCTCTTGGTGCTTTATCAGAACTATGCCTTCGGTGCGTCTTCTCTGGTACTGACCTGGCCCCGGATTTTCAAGAACACCTTTATGTTCCCCATTGAAGCCTTTGTGATGACGCTGTTTTTGTCTGTCATGCTTCCGGTAACCAACAAGATGGGCCTGACCTATTTCCATGCCACGGACCGCAGCACACTGAAATTCACCAAGGTGCAAATCATTTCTCTGGTATTGCTGTTTGTGCTCGGCATCGGCTGTGTAGGCGGCTACCTGTCCTACCACTATGAAACCACCTCCCTTTCCGCCTCCTATACCACAGATGAACGGGTGGAAAAGAATCAGCAAATGCTGGATTATCTGCAGGAAAGCGGCAGCGCCTATGATAAGGACCATACCATCACCATTGTAGACTCTGCCAAAAAGGAGTTTTTGGGCAAAGAGGTTACCTATACAGTATCCGTGTATACCTATGAGACCCTTTCGGAAGATGAGCTTGCAAAATGCTGGGCTCTGTCCAAGTCCGGCCCGAAGAAAGAGCCTTACAGCACCCTGCTTCAGAAGGCAGAAACCGTTGTAATCGTTGTCAACGAAAAGACCGGGGACTTTTCTGTCAATCTGCCGGAGTAAATTGACTTTTTCCCCATTTGCGGTTATACTGTAAGAAAACGCAAAGGAGTTTTACTATGCATCTGCATCACGACCATATCGGCAGTCATACCCATGACCACAGCCATACCCACGAGCATGAGCACACGCACGACGGTGTCGCCCACAGCCATCCCCATACCCATGCCCACGAGCATGACCACAACCACCCCCACGACCATGCGCAGCTCCATGCCAACGGGGCAGAGCATACCCATTCCCACGACTGCGCCGGTCATTGCCACAGCTGTGAGAGCAATTGCCGGCACACACCCATGGAGGAGCTCACCGCTCTGATGAAATACATGGTCGGCCACAATGCCGCCCACGCCAAAGAGTTGGCCGATTTGGCTGCCCAGCTGGAAAAAGCAGGCAACCGCGCTGCCTACGAGCAGGTAATGGCCGCTGTTTCCGACTTTGAAAAAGGCAATATGCGTTTGAGCGTCGTGCTGGCCAGCCTGGAATAAGGAGAACCGTCATGTGCCTTTCTACTGTTTATAAAAACACCATGGCGCCGGAAACGGTGATTATGAAAAACGTCATGCGCATCGACTGCAAGGACGGCGCCGTGATCCTCACCGACCTGATGGAGCGCACCGTAACCATCGAAGGAGCGCTGATCAGCGCCAATTTGGTGGACGGCTACGTCATTGTGGAAGAAAACCCCTGATATGTAAAAAATCCTCCGGCTTACGCCGGAGGATTTCTATATTATTTAGGCAATGGTATGGCCTTGCATCGTGCCTTCCCGTACCGTCCGCACACCGTATCCGTCTGATTGCCGCTTTTCCGCGGTAAACACACAGCCGGTGCAAGTCTCCCTGTTGCTGCCCCGGTATATCACCATGGTAAAGGGCGTATCGGCAGTTACTTCCTCCCCGGAGGCAGGAAATACCTCCTCCAGCCGGAAACGCCAGGCGGCGTTTGCCAGGTCTGTTACTTCCTTGTCTGTCTCCCGCCAGACGGTAACACCCTCCAAATGGGAAAGCGGAACGCCGTTGAACGTTACCGCCACCTTTTCAATCAAAGAAAAAGTAGCATAGCCCTGGGTGGAAAGCATTTGGCTTCTGCTGTGATAGGTGCAGCCCCCCTGCTCCCATTTTGCCCCCAGCCCCCGTAAAATGCTTCCCGCGGCTATGGCAGTGTCCTCGCACACTGCGCCTCCCAGCTTCACCGGAACATAAACCGTTACCGACACCTGCACACAGGTGCTGTCCCCGTGGTGCAGCCCCACTGCGGCGCATATGCCGCCCAGCTCCGGCTGATTTCCCTCTGGATAGCTCCGTATGGCAGAAATCCCTCCGTGATTCAAAGCCTGCACCACTTGTTCAATCCGCTGTGTCAAACACTGCCACCCCCTTTCTGCACACAAAGTCCCCAGGTGTAAAGAGGTTTGTTGCGAAGCATTACCTGTTCCAGCCGGCGCAGCTCATAGCATTTGCCCTGCAGCAGCAGAATATCCCCCTCCGCCACAGACAGCCCACCGGGGCCAAAGAAAGCATACTCCCCGTCAGGAACCTGTCCCAAGGGGGAAAACTCCCTCTGGGTATTCTGGCGGCTTTTGGAACCGGAATGCTGTAGCAGTCCACGGAAAGGGATTTCCCTTCCCTCCTGCACCAACACCATATCCGTTCCCCACCGCATCAGCAGCTTTTCCACCAGTGTTTGCATATTACACCCCCATAAACACAAAGCCTGTTTTCAAATAGGGCTGCATCAGCGCCTGGGCCTGCCGCCGCAAACAGTCTGCGGCGGCATTGTTTTCCGCCTTGCGCAAGGTCAAATCCCCGGCGCTCAGCTGTTCAACAGCCGCCATATCCCCCACTTGGGACATATCGGCTACTGCCAACATGGCGGCGGCAGGGACAAATGCCTCCAGACAGTCCTCCGGTGCCACACCCTCTTTCAGCTTGTTTTTCAGAGAAGAAACCGCCCCGGCGCATACGCCCTCCAGCAGCGCCTGATTTTCCTCTGCCAGCTCCTGGGCCATAGCCCGGGCATTATGCAGCACCTGCTCCGTCAGACTCATACATTCAGCACGGCGGCAGCGCCGTCGCAAATCTTGCCAAAGCCGGAAATGGAGGTGATTGCGGCGCGCTCCAGCTGACGGTCAATCAGCTTGTCGTATTCCACCAAAACGTCCCCGGCCCGTACCAGCTCCAGGGCATAGCGGTTGTCAAGGCCGATAATCACGTCGTCTGCAACCGTGCCGGTACGATACAGATTTGCTCCCAGAGGGGTGGTCAGCTTGCCGGTGCCCTGGAAATTCAGGCCGGTCATAGGATTCTGCAGCTCGGGGATTTTCAGCATCTTGGTCATGGTCGCAGTGGAGCAGAGCATGGTGTTCATGGTGTAAGGATCAAACTTACCCCAGAATTCCACCAGGCGCTCGTAGTCCAATGTGCCGGCAGCGCCGGTCATGGGGCTGGTGCCGATGGCGTACTGCACAGCAGGATTGTCGTTGCCGTCGCCGGAGATGATCACATTGACTGCATCGGCGAGCTGCTGCTTCTGGATATGTGCGCCAATCTGCCGCAGCATTACACCGAACAGATCCAGCTTCTGGAAGCGGATGGCCTCATAGGAAGCCACCAGCATTCTGCCCCGCTTGGAAAGGCTCACCAGATGCTCCTTGGTGGTTACCTTGGTTTCGGGAATGGTCTCTCCCTCTGCTACGCCCTTCAGCTCCTTGTCATCATCAGAGGGGTTGGAGTAGATGGAGCGGTAGTCCATGGAATCAATCACCGTGGTGGTTGCCACAATGGAAGGAAGAATGTCATTTTCCTCCATGCCCTGACGGACGGTGCGGGCGATGTATTCCGGGAACAGCACGGCGCTGTCCATGGTGCGGAAGAACGTCTCCACAGAGGAAGATCCCTCACCCTTGGCGCGAATGCCAAAGCGCTTCAGCTGCCGCTGGAAAGCATCGGTGCCCTCCAGTGCGGTGCCACGATAGTTTTCGCTGGGATCCAAAGATTCCAGCACCTGGGTAAAGCTCATGCCCTCCTGTCGGTACATACCCTTTTCCAGTTTCAGATTGTCAAAACCCATTTTTGTTTCCTCCTAAAAAATAATTTTATTGTTTCCGGTCTCCCGGTAAACGACTTAAATCAAATAGCCGCTTTCCACGGCCTCACCCCGACCTTGGGGAACTGTCAGCTGGCTTTCCATGGGCATACAGGCGCAGTAACGGGTGTGAAGGGCTTCTTTCAGCCGGAGCAAATCCTCCGCTGCCGCCTTGTCCACAATGGCGCGAAGCAGAGGCTCCTCTGCGCCCAGATCCAGCACCAGGCACAACCGCACCACCTCGTCGCGAATTTGCTTTTCATACTGCAAGCCCAACTGGGCCTGCTTGTAAAGACTGCGGTACTCTCCCTGGGCGCCAAAGGCGTCTGCCAGCTCCTTGAGAGACTTTCTCCCTGCGCCCATACCTTTGAGTACCCCTGCCTCTTTCTGGGCGGGCACTGCCACAAAGGAGAATTCATAGGCATCCATGGGCTCTTTCAGTATCACGCAGCAAAGCTGCCCGTCATAATACTCTCCCTTTTGGTGGCCGCATACGCCGTATTCGCCGCCGCAAACGGAGCAAACCGCCTGTCCCATGGCACAGCCCACGCTCACCTCTTTTTTGATGCCCGCTTCGATGTCGGCAATTACATCCTCTGCGCTGCCGCCTCTGCGGATATAGGCCCAGGCCTTAATGTAGCTGACGCCGTCGTGCTGAACCACCTGTGTGCTGAAAATCCGCGCCACCTGGCAATCACTGCTCCACTTGTGGTCAACAATGCCGGTTTTCCCCAAAAACAGCTTCGCCAGCGCAGGCAGCGCAGCGGTGTCAAACCGCTCCCCATCCCGGTCTATCTGGTCGTCGCATAGCCGCAGGGAAAATACATATACCTGCTCCTTGGTCAGCTCCGCCTTGGCTTGGGCATTGATGGCTTCCAATTGAGCCTGGGTGGGTACGCCACCGGTGAGTACACCGGTCTCCTTTTTTACTTCCATGTTCTTTCCTCCTTTGTATTATTTTCCGGCCTCCGCTTGGGCCTTTGCCGCCTGTGCGCGGTACAGCTGTGCCTTCGCTTCCTCCGTAATGTCCTGCAAGCTGATGTCGTTCCACACAATGTCCACCTGGTTGTCCATTCCTTCCAGAGCCAGATAGGTGCGGCACACCTTGTAAAGCGCCGGCTCCACCGTGCGCCGCAATGCCCACAGCTCCGAGGTGAGAATGTCTGCCTGCTGGGTGCTCATACGCTCTGTGGTGCTCCAGTTTATCCCCAGCAAGAACGGGGGCAAACCGGTCTTTGCCACCAGCTGTTCCAGAATCTGTCGCACCGGAACCTGGGAATCCAAAATCGGGGCTTCGCCGCCGATGACCTTGATTTCCACATCCCCCACTGCCACAAAATCCCGAACCGTGCCGTTTTTGCAGTCCTCCATAGCGCGGGCCCATTCCTGTGCCACCTGCCTGCCCCGTTCCTCCACGCCGGCGGCATCCAATTCCTGTCCGCCTTTGCAAATCACGCTGTAACGGACATTCCCTGCCCGTTCCCAGTTGGCGCCCAAAGCGGAGTAAATCTTCATCAGAATATCCGCCAAAAAGGGCATGCCCCGGAACAGGCTCACCCCGTAGGGGTGGGCAGCCTCGGGATTCATGGTGGTAAACAGCAACAGCTGAGGATACGGCAACGGCCGCAGATGCCCGTTTTTGTCCGGGCCCCACAGCACCACGTCCATGGGGTTATCCCCCTCCACAGCCTCCAGCTGGGTAACATCTCCCCAGCATACCGCCTGCAGCTTCCCTCCGGAAACCACCATTTCCCCCACCGCTCTGCCGTAGGTCAGCAAACTGTCCACATAGCCTGTAAGGAAGCTGTCCATACCTACCTGTCCGTGGCCGCAAGGCACGGTTTTTAGGAACTGCTCCAGCTTCTTTTGGGCGTCCGCGCTGCGGCACTTCACCGTGAAACCGCCGGAAAGCCGTGTCAGTTTCCCCACAGCCGCGTCCAGCACCGGAATGGCCTCCCGCAGTTCCCGGTAGACCCGTTCCTCACCGCTCCCCAGCGGCACAAAGCCCCGCAGCGCCCCAAAGGGGTGCAGCGTCCCTGTGCGAAGCTGGCAAACGGAAGCCGTGGGCGTCTGTTCCTTTCGTTTTCGCTTCAAATTCATCGCTCCTTCCTGAAATATCATTGCAAGGGTGCTTTGCACCCGTGGCAATTCATCATTTGCGCCGCTCCACCCAGCAAGCGGCAAAGGGTTTTTCCTGCCGCGCCAAAACGGTGGATACAAAATAGCGCATATCGTCCATGGCGTGGTCGTTCTCCTTCTTTACCCGGTCTTTTTCCCCACTGCGCAAATCCCACACATACTCGTCCATCTCCCGCAGACAGTCCGTGCAATCCTGGCAAATCACAATTTTCCCCTCTTTTAAGGCGTCCGAGGTCAGACGAATCCCGGAAAGCACATCATTTTCCGCCTTGCGGATTGCCCAGCCTTTTCGGCGCAGCACCTCCATAAAGCTGGCCGCCGAAGGATCTACAATCACCGCCGTAATTTTTCGGTCTGCGGCAAGATTTTTCAGCGCAGCGGCATACTCCTCATCGGTCATCTGGCGCATAGCCTGCCGGGAGCTGAAGTAAAACTCCTGCACCCGATACCACACCCCTTTTTGCAGTCCCCACAGTCCCATTGAGGTGGGGTTGACCGTACCGTAGTCGCAGGAAATGTACCATTTTTCGAACTCCCCCTCCGGCTTGGGCCTGACCATATCCGGCGTAAAGAAGTCGTATACCCTGCCCTCCGCCTGGGCCCATTGCCCCAAAATGTAACGCCTGTAAAACACGCCGGAGTACAGTCTTTGATATCGCTGACGGATTTTCTCCGTCAGGGAGGGATTGTCCTCCATAGTAAAGTGCAGCCGCAGACAGTTCCTCTGTTCCGCCTGTAACACCCAGGTTCTGTAAAACCAATGGCTGGGACCGGCAGGGTTGCAGTTAAACCAAAGCCTGCTTCCCGCCACGGAGCATCGTGCGCAGGCCTGCTCCACAAAGCTTTGGGGCATCAGCGCCACTTCGTCCAGCAAAATACCGGCAAAGGTAATCCCTTGAATCAAGCTGGCAGAGCTTTCGTCTCGCCCGCCGAAGATGTAAAACTGGTTGCGATGTCCCTTAAAGGTAACCGTAACCAAGTTTTCCGTCCGTTTTTCCTTCCATACCGCCCCCAGCGCCTGCAAACGGGGCAGAATCTCCGAAAGCACATTGCGCCGCAAGGAGGCAATGGTCTTTCCGCAAACACCGAAGCGCATTCCGTCAAAGCTGACCATTGCCCAGAGAAAGAACCCCAGCCCCATGGCCAGAGTTTTTCCGGAACGCACCGCCCCATCACACAGGATTGCCTCCTTTTCGCAGAGGGGGTTTCCCGGCATCCACCAAGTCAGTACCGTGCGTTGCTTGGGAGAGAATCCGGTGTATTCCATAGCCTACGCCTCCCCTTGCAGCGCCTTGAGGAAGGACTCCAAATCCTCCCCTCCCTCTTGGGCAAGAAGCGCCAGCTGCTCCAGAGCCTTCAGCCTGTCCACCAGCCGCACCTCCACCGTACCCTTGTCGTTGCGTTTTACCTCCGTCAGCAGGCTCAAATCCAGCTTCTCCAGCACCGCGTCGTCCTCCAGCACCAGCCGCACACAGTCATTTGCCTTGCCGAACGCCAATTCCGCCAGCCGTCTTGCCACGTCCTCCCGGGTAAGCTGTCCGGAATGAATCCTCTTTTTCAGCCCGGCTTCTCCCTTTTTGTGCCCCATGACACCCCTCCTCTTCACCCGTAGGCAAAAATAAAAGGAAAGTTGCACGCAAACGTGCAACTTTCCGAAAAAAATCTGAAATATTTTTAAAATTTTTCCTGAATCCGTGCAATTCCCGGCTCTAACGCGTCCTTTGCGCCGGCTTTTTCCAACAAATCCAGTTCCGTCATGCTCCCATGGGGAACACTCCACGCCCCGGCATCACTCCCCGGTGCCAGCAACCCATCCATGGCAGCGAACACTCCCACAGCTTCCAGGGCGCTCTCCAAAATTGCCGCCACCGCAGCCTCCGAATACCGCCCCTTGCCCCGAAGATTCCCGATTGTGGACAAGGTTGGCACCCAAACAACGCCTCTTTCTTTCATGGCGGCAAGGGCTTCCTCCGTCAAATACGCCCCATGCTCCACGCTGTCCACCCCTGCCTCTGCCGCCGCCAGCGCTGTTTCTGCGCCGTTGCAATGGGCCATCACCGAAAAGCCTTCTTCATGGGCAATGTGAATCAGCTCCCGAATTTCCTCTTTTTCCAGTCCGCCCTCGGTCAGCATCCCAAACCGATCAAAATCCATGAGTCCGGAAATCATAATCTTAATAAAATCCGCCCCATCGGCTTTCGCCTTTTTCACCAAGTGCGCATATTCCTTCATATTTTCATACATATCGCCGATGAAGCTTCCGTAATGTCCCTTCTTGCACAGCGGCGCCAGGGGCGTGCGGTACGCGATACCATATTCCGGCGCCAGTTCTCTTGCCTTTGCCCCAACGCCCCATTTGTCGCCCCCGTCCCGGAGATAGGTGTAGCCCAAATCCCGGTAAATTCCAAGGGCCTTGCGAACAAACTCCTCGTCGGGCTTTTGGCTGTGCCGGGCGAGGGCGCTTTTCCAGTATTCCCCGTCCAGCACCATATGCACATGACAATCTACTCTCACACCGACACCTCCCTCTGAAACAAAATCGTCATTGCGATCCAGCCCGCTTGACTGATGTGGCAATCTCCTCCGGCAACCAAAGGGTTGCCACGGATGCCAGCGCCCTTGCAATGACCGGTGTCTTTTGCTTTTTCGATTATAGCAAACCCACATTAATTTGTAAACTTTTTTCAATCTCTATTGCAATCTTCACAGGGTTTGGTAAAATAGTAAATTAGAAAAATGTCTCCCAAAGGAGGAAATTCCTGTGATTAAGACCCTTGCCCGGAGTATCCGGGAATATAAATGGGCATCCCTGGGCAGCCCCATCTGCATGATTGGCGAAGTTACCATGGAAATTTTCATTCCCCTGGTTCTTGCCGAGCTGCTGCGCCAGGGCATTGAGCCGGGATATATGCCTGCTGTATGGAAGTACGGCGGACTGCTGGCCCTGTGCGCCCTGTGTAGCCTGCTGTTCGGTGTCGCCTCGGCATTCTTTGCCGCCTACGCCAGTACCGGCTTCGCCCGAAATCTGCGCCACGATATGTTCGCCAAGGTGCAGACCTACGATTTTTCCAATATCGACAAATTCTCCACCTCCTCCATCGTTACCCGCCTGACCTCCGATGTGGCAACGCTGCAGATGACCTTTCAGATGTCTATCCGGATGATTTTCCGTACACCGGTGATGGTGGTGATGGCTCTGGTGATGGCCTTCCGCATCAGTCCCAAGCTAAGCCTGATTTACTGTGTGATGCTTCCTCTGCTTGCCTTCGGGCTGATGCTGCTGATTCGTCTGGTGCACCCCATTTTTGAACGGGTGTTCAAGACCTACGACAAGCTCAACAACGTAGTGCAGGAAAACGTCCGTGGCATTCGGGTGGTAAAGTCCTTTGTCCGGGAACAGGCAGAGACGGAAAAATTCACCGAAACCTCCGACACCATCTACAAGGATTTCCTGAAAGCGGAACGGATTATGGCTTTCAATAATCCTTTCATGCAATTTGCCGTGTACACCTGCATCATCGTCATCTCCTTCCTTGGCGCCAAGCTGGTGGTAGGCGGCGAGATTGACACCCCCGCGCTGACCGCCATGTTTACCTACACCAGCCAGATTCTCATGGGTCTGATGATGATGTCCATGGTGTTTGTGATGTTTACTATGAGCCGGGCGCCTATGCGCCGGGCCTACGAATTGCTGACAGAGCAGGCCGCGCTGAAGAACCCGGAAAATCCCATCACGGAAGTGAAGGACGGCTCTGTGGACTTTGAAGATGTGTCCTTCCGTTACGCAAAAACCGCCGGCAGAAATGCTTTGGATGGAATCAATCTCCATATCGAACCCGGTATGACCGTAGGTATCCTGGGCGGCACAGGCTCCAGCAAATCCACCCTCGTCCAGCTGATTCCCCGGCTTTACGATGCCACAGAAGGCATTGTGAAGGTGGGCGGCATAGACGTGCGGGATTACGATATCCACGCCCTGCGCAATCAGGTGGCAGTGGTGCTCCAGAAGAATGTGCTCTTCTCCGGCACCATTCGGGATAACCTCCGCTGGGGCAACCCCGAGGCAACCGACGCCGAAATGGAACACGCCTGCCGCCTTGCCTGCGCCCACGATTTCATCATGGGCTTCCCCCAGGGGTATGACACCCACATCGAACAGGGCGGCGCCAATGTCTCCGGCGGTCAGAAGCAGCGTCTGTGCATCGCAAGGGCATTGCTGAAAAAGCCCAAAATCCTCATTCTGGACGATTCCACCTCTGCGGTGGATACCCACACCGACGCAATGATTCGCAAGGCCTTTGCCGAGGAAATCCCCGGCACAACCAAGCTAATCATCGCCCAGCGGGTGGCTTCCGTGCAGGAGGCGGATTTGATTCTGGTGCTTGACGGCGGAAAAATCGTCGCCCAGGGCACCCACGAAGCCCTCCTTAACACCTCTGAAATCTACCGGGAAGTGTATGAGTCCCAAGTGAAAGGAGGCGAGGAATAATGCCCCCTGTCAAAATGAAAGGCGACGGCCGCAAGGCAAAAAACCCCAAAAAGACCCTCGCCCGGCTGCTTTCCTATCTGAAGCCCCACCGGGTAACCATGACCCTCGTTATGGTGTGCATTCTTCTTTCCTCCCTGGCCACCGCATTGAGCAGTTACTCCCTGGACCCTCTCATTAGCAACTATATTAAGCCCCTCACCGGGCAGGAAAACCCGGACTATATACCCCTAATCCGATTCCTTATTGGCATGGGTATTGTGTACCTGCTGGGCATCATCTCCGCATTCCTGTATAACTTCCTGATGGTGAAGGTAGGACAGGGTATTCAGAAGGACATTCGGGACGAAATGTTCCGCCGTATGCAGCGCTTGCCCATCCGGTACTTTGACACCCATCCTGCAGGCGATGTGATGAGCCGCTACACCGCCGACATCGATACCCTGCGGCAGATGATTACCCAGGCCCTGCCCAACTGCATTTCCTCCATCGCTACCCTGATAACAGTGTTCGCGCTGATGATCAAGGCCTCCCCCATTCTCACTGCCGTGGTGGTGGTAACCGCCTTCGGCATCCTGTATGTAACCAAAAATGTTGCCATGTACTCTGCCAAATTCTTCATCGGACAACAGAAGTCCCTGGGCAAGGTCAACGGCTATGTGGAGGAGATGATCTCCGGTCAGCGGGTGGTGAAGGTGTTCTGCCGGGAGGAAACCTGCAAAGCCGAATTTAACGAAATCAATGAGGACCTGCGGCAAAACGCCTTTAAAGCAGGCGCCTTTACCAACATGATGGGCCCGGTAAACAACAACCTTGGCTACATTCAGTACACCATCCTCGCCATTGTAGGCGGCGCGGTGGCCATCGGCACCGGCGGAACCCTGCTGGACTTGGGCGGACTTGCCGCATTCCTTCTGCTCAGCCGGAAGTTCAATATGCCCATCGGGCAGGTCAGCAACCAAATCAACGCCATCGTCATGGCCCTGGCCGGCGCAGAGCGGATTTTTGAGCTTATGGACGAGGAGCCCGAAGCAGATGACGGCTACGTTACCTTGGTCAATGCCATCATTGACGAAAACGGCAACATCACCGAGTCGAAAGAGCGCACCGGTCATTGGGCATGGCGCCACCCCCACCAAGCCGACGGCACAATTACCTATACTCAGCTGAGAGGCGATATCACTATGGATAACGTGGACTTTTCCTACGTACCGGAAAAGACCGTGCTTCACGACGTTACCCTCTATGCCCACCCCGGTCAGAAAATCGCTTTCGTCGGAGCTACCGGCGCAGGCAAAACCACCATCACCAACCTGATTAACCGGTTTTATGACATTGCCGACGGCAAAATTCGCTATGACAATATCAACATCAACAAAATCCGGAAAGCCGACCTTCGCCGCAGTCTGGGCATCGTCCTGCAGGAAACCAACCTGTTCACCGGAACGGTGATGGACAATATCCGTTACGGTAAGCTGGACGCCACAGACGAAGAATGTATCCATGCGGCAATGCTGGCCAACGCCCACGATTTCATCACAAGGCTCCCCGAGGGGTACAACACCATGCTCACAGGCAACGGCGCTTCCCTCTCCCAGGGCCAGCGCCAGCTGATAGCCATTGCCCGGGCGGCTGTGGCAGATCCTCCGGTTATGATTTTGGATGAAGCCACCTCCTCCATCGATACCCGTACCGAAGCGCTGGTACAAAAAGGAATGGACTCGTTGATGAAGGGCAGAACCACCTTCGTCATCGCCCACCGCCTTTCCACTGTGCGCAATGCTGACTGTATTATGGTGCTGGACCACGGCAGAATTATCGAGCGCGGCACCCACGAGGACTTAATCGCCGAAAAGGGCACCTACTACCAGCTTTATACCGGCGCCTTCGAACTGGAATAAGCCAAAAAGCCTTCCCTTCGGGGAAGGTTTTTTATTCTGCAAGCCTTGACTTTCTCCCCTTTTTTGTTATGATAATTTTGTGAGTATTTGGCAAAAAAGGAGTTGTTTTTTCATGGCCCGTTATATCCCTACGCCTTCCTATCCCGACAAAATGCCCATTGATATTTCCTTTGTCTTTGAGGACGAAAAACCCGCCGGTAAGCACGGCTTTACCCATGTAGAGGGGGATAATATTGTCTTTGAAGATGGCACACCGGTGAAATTCTGGGGTGTAAACTTCAATGGCGGCGCATGCTTCCCCGACAAGGACTACGCCCACAAGGTAGCCCGCCGTTTGGCCCAGGCCGGCTGCAACATCGTCCGTTTTCATCAGCTGGATGCCGAATGGGACACTCCCAACCTTTTTGCCTACACCAAGGGTAAGCGGGTAACCACCACCCGGCAATTGGATCCGCGATCCATGGACGCCCTGGATTATCTGATTTACGCCTTGAAGGAGGAGGGCATTTACTGCTACCTGGACATGCTCACCTACCGCAAGTTCAAAGAAGGCGACGATGTGCCGGACTATGATCAGCTGCAGGATTTGGCCCGTCCCTGGTGCATGACCAACCCCCGGCTCATTGAGCTGCAAAAGGAATTTTGCACCCAGATCTGGAATCACTATAACCCCTATACCAAGCTTGCCTACAAGGACGACCCCGTATTTGTCCTGTGTGAAATCGTAAACGAGTGCGACCTGTTCCGGGATACCATCATACATACCCGGGAATATGTTCTGGCGGATTACTATGTCCGGGAATTTCGGGGCTTCTTCCGGGATTATCTGGCAGAGCGCAACCTGGAATACGATTGGGAAAACTGCGACCTATATACCAATGACGAGCCCATGGTGCAATTTAAGTACTACATGACCACCAAGTACTTCTCCGAAATGTACAACCACCTGCGCGCCCTGGGTGTCAAAATTCCCATCACCGGCACCAACTGGCCCCGGCCGGAGATGACCGCCCACGTCGCGGCCCACCAGGATATGGACTTTACCGACGGCCACCATTATTATTACGACTGGAAGTGGAGTAACACCGACCGCATCTGCCAGAACTACTCCATCACCGCTTCCAAGTCTGCCTGCCACAATCTGTCTACCCACAGGCTCCCCAATAAGCCCTATTTCATTTCGGAGTGGGATATGCCCTGGCCCAACTCTTACCGGGCAGAAGGCTCTATCTACTACGCAGCCCTTGGCGCGCTGCAGAACTGGTCGGGCTTTACCATTCACACCTATGCCTACAGCGCCCCCCTGGACAAGATGGATGTCCTGGGCAGAGAGCTTTCCCTGCCCGTCGGCGGCGTTCCCTACCGGGAGGGCATCTTCTCCACCTGGAATGACCCGGCAAAATTCGGCCTGTTCTACCATGCCGCGCTGATGCTCCGCCGTGGCGATATCAGCCCCGCCAACAAGAAGGTTGCTGTCCGCGCCCAGTTTGAACAGCCCACCTCCAGCACCGCCTTCCAGGGTCTGCTGGAACAGCACCAATGCGCCATTGCTCTGGAGGATACGCTCCCCGAGGGCTTTGACGAAATGGTACAGGACAAAGACGTTTACCCCCACCCCGATGCCCGGTATATCCGCTCCGACAACGGTCAGATGTGGCGGGATATGAAGTGGAAGGTCGGCGTTATCGATACGCCCCGCACCAAGGTCGTATATGGCCGTATGGGCCTGCGTAACCATGTAGCCTCCACCAAGAAAAAGTATATGAACGACTGGGAGCTGGACGGCATGACCGTAACCTGCACCTCGGATTTCGGTGTCATTGCTCTGTCCTCCCTCACCAACGACGGCATTGAACATACCGACAATATGCTCCTGTCCGCCATCGGCAGAGCCAGAAATACGGATATGCTCTTCGACGGAGAAAAAATGCTGGACGCCGGCCGCGCCCCCATTATGTCCGAGGTGATTGAAGCGGACATTGCCATCAAGACGGAGCATGGCGACAAGCTTCGTGTATGGGGCGTCAATGCCGAAGGCTTCTATGCCGGCAGACTTCCCACCACCTACGAAGACGGTTACCTGCGCTTCCACATCGGCGACGAGGAAAACCCCGCCATTTACTACCTCATTACAAAGGAATAATTGTTCGTACAGAAAAACAAACTGCAGTTCCAGCGAACTGCAGGGCGTTTGCTTTTTAAATCAGCACAGCTTTGCGCCGGCGGGAATATCGTCGCTGACCATAATCAGATTCAGCTTCTCCTCACCCTTCTCGGTGTGTACCGCGCTTAAGAGCATACCGCAGGACTCTCTGCCCATCATCTTCCGGGGAGGCAGATTGGTGATGGCCACCAGGGTCTTGCCAATCAATTCTTCCGGCTTGTAGTACTTGGCAATGCCGGAAAGAATCTGCCGGTCTGTGCCGGTGCCGTCGTCCAGTGTAAATTGCAAAAGCTTGTCAGACTTCTTTACAGGCACGCAGTCCTTTACCTTCACAGCCCGGAAATCCGACTTGCAGAAGGTATCAAAATCCACCGTTTCCTCTGCGTAGGGCTCAATCTCCAGCGCAGGTAGGGCTTCCTTGGCCTTTGCCTCATTCATAGCGTTAATTTCTTCCATTTTCTTCTCCATATCCAATCTTGCAAACAGAATTTCACCGGCCTGCACCTTGTCGCCGGCAGGCAGCCGACCAAAGCTTGTCAGACTTTCCAATCCACCGTTTTCACAGTTAAGCTGCGCCAGAATCCGCTTGGAGGTATCCGGCAGGAAGCTCTCCAGAGAAACAGCGGCAAAACGAATAGCCTCCAACAGATTATACAGCACCGTACCCAATCTGGGGCGATTGGCCTCGTCCTTTGCCAGCGCCCAGGGGGCGGTTTCGTCAATATACTTGTTGGCCCGGCGCAGAAGCACAAAGATTTCGTCAATGGCATCTGCCACCTTCAGCTCGTTCATTTTGGCCTCGACCTTGCCGGGCATCGCCAGAGCAACAGCTTTCAGCTCCTCGTCCACCGCGTCAGGCATATCGGGCTGCTGAATCAAGCCGTCGAAATACTTACCCAACATTGCAACGGTGCGGTTCACCAGATTGCCCAAAATATTCGCCAGCTCGCTGTTAATCCGCTCGATAATCAGCTCATAGGTCATAATGCCGTCAGCGGCAAAGGGAATCTCATGCAGCACGAAGTAGCGCACCGCGTCCACACCGAACAGCTCCACCAAATCATCCGCATAAATCACATTGCCCAGGCTCTTGGACATCTTGTCCCCCTTTACCAGCAGCCAGGGGTGTCCAAAGATCTGCTTGGGCAGCTCCTCTCCCATGCTCATAAGGAAAATCGGCCAGTAAATGGTATGGAAGCGAACAATATCCTTACCAATCAGGTGTAAATCCGCAGGCCAGAACTTCTTGTACTGCTCCGCGTGGTTGCCGTCGGGGTCATAGCCGCAGAAGGTGATATAGTTGGAAAGGGCGTCCAGCCACACATAGGTTACATGGCCGGGGTCAAATTCCACAGGAATACCCCAGGTAAAGCTGGTGCGGGAAACACACAAATCCTGCAGGCCGGGCTTGAGGAAATTGTTCACCATCTCGTTCTTCCGGCTCTCCGGCTGGATAAAATCCGGGTGGGTTTCAATGTGCTCCATAAGCCGGTCGGCATACTTGCTCATCTTGAAGAAGTAAGCTTCTTCCTCTGCATCGACACATTCTCTGCCACAGTCAGGACACTTGCCCTCCACCAGCTGGCTTTCCGTCCAGAAGCTTTCGCAGGGCGGGCAGTATTTGCCCACATACTTTCCCTTGTAGATATCGCCCTTCTCATACATACGGGCAAAAATTTTCTGCACCTTGGACTTATGCTCCTCGTCCGTGGTGCGAACAAAGCGGTCGTAGGTGGTGTTCATCAAATCCCAAATGCTCTTGATTTGGTCGCTCACACGGTCCACATATTCCTGGGGGCTGATGCCGGCGGCCTCTGCCTTCTGCTGAATTTTCTGGCCATGCTCGTCCGTTCCGGTTTGGAAATACACATCAAAGCCTGCCTGCCGCTTGTAACGGGCAATGGCGTCTGCCAATACAATCTCGTAAGTATTGCCGATGTGAGGCTTTGCCGAGGTGTAGGCAATGGCCGTGGTAATATAATAGGGTTTCTTTTCTGCCATAGAAAATCTCCTCTCAAAAAAAGATAAGTCGCCCTTGAACCAGCCAAGGGCGACAAAAATGACGCGGTACCACCTTGCTTCGTCCAAGCACAAGCCACACCGCTCCATTTCCTGCAAGCAGAAAATTCCGCCTGTGCCTTGGCTTCTCCTCTCCCCACAAAGGCCATCCGCCTTTGCGGGGGCCCCATTTTGGGGAGAAACATGGACATCTCATTTACGCTTTAACGGGCGCACCCGGGACAGCCTACCGTATCGACTGTCCGGCTCCAAGACCATGTTCCGCTTTCTCCCCCGTATCCCCTCTCACCAAAGCAGGGACTCTCTGAACGGCTTACCCAGCGTACTCTTCTTTTCATCGCCAATTTGTGGAATTTACCTCGTCATTATAGACAAAAAGCCTATTTTTGTCAATACTAAAAACGCTTTTTCCCTTCCATGTGCCCGGATTGTATCACTGGGGGCTTGGGGTCCGCTACCTCCCATGTGATGGGCTTTTTCTCATCCTGCTTCATACTATGCTCGCTTTCTCTCTTTTGTCAGCCACAGCGCCACCGCCACGGCGGTAACGCCTCCTGCCAGCTTCCCCGCAATCATCCCCGGCAGAATTTCCGGAGAAAACCCCGCGGCAAAGCCCAAATGATCGCCGAACACAAAGGCCGCCGACACTGCGAAGGCAATGTTCACCACCTTGCCCCGCCCGTCCATATCCTTTACCATGCCAAAAGTGGCAATGGAGTTGGCAAGGCTGGCAATCAGGCCTGCGGCTGCAGTTTCATTCACATTCAAAAAACTGCCCAGCTTCATCAACGGCTTTTGCAACAGCCTGGTAATCACATATACCAGAGGAAATGCCCCGGCCAGCACAATGGCGATGGCTCCCACTGTCTGGAACCCTTCCTCAATGGGCGCCATGCCGGGTATGATTTCCCATCCGGTAAGCGTTTTCAGAATGGCCGCCGCCAGGCCCAGTGTAATCACCGCCACCACCGCCTTGCCGAATATGCGAAAGCCTATAATCATGCCCTTCTCTGCTTTCCATAGCCCCAGGGCAATCAGCGCCCCAATCAGGACAATGGGAATCAGGTTCTTCAGCACCATGCCAATGGGGAATCCGGAAACCAGTCCACCCACCAGCACGCCCACGGGAATGGTAATAATACCGCACAGAATCCCCTTTGCCAGCGCCGGTTCATCTTCCTTCTGTAAAATTCCCAACGCCACAGGAATGGTAAATACAATGGTCGCCCCCAGCATCGAGCCGGTGATAACTCCGCCCAGCAGCGCCGCCTGGGTGTCCTGTGTCAGCTCCTGGGCCAAAGCGCCGCCGCCCATGTCGCAGGCAAGAATTGTGCCGGCAAACATGGCAGGGTCTGCTCCCAAAAAGGCATATACCGGCACCACTACCGGCTTCAGCAGCGATGCCAGTACCGGCGCAAGGGTGATAATTCCCACCATAGCCAGCGCCAGAGAGCCCATGGCCAATATACCGTTTTCAAATTCCTGCCCCAGGCCGAATTTATTGCCAAAAATCCGGTCCAGCGCCCCCAATACGGCAAACGCCGCCATTACCCAAATCAAAATTTCATGTGCGGACATAGTTTCCCTCCGGGTCTAAAATTGCCACAACAGCCGCGTCCACAGGGGCATCCATGCAATAGCGGGAGGCCACTGTCCCCACAGCCAAAAGCACCTTGTCCCCAATGCCTGCGCCAACCTGGTCGGCCGCCACCAGCAGCTTGTCTCCCAAATCCACCACCAAAAAGGTCTGTCCCTGCAGACATTGGGCCTTTCTGGTGGCCCATACCGAGCCGGTTACCGTTCCGATTTTCATAGTTTCCTCCTAATTCGGTAGTTTGCGTATACCCTACTTCCCCTCCAGGATTTCCCTTGCAAGGGGTGTCATTACCGCATTTCTATCCGGTCGTTGTCCCTGCTGACGCATCATCTGGGCTTCCTGGGCGGTAATCAGACGTTTTCTGCCCCCGTCGGTAAAAATCACGCCCCAATTCTTCAGTTCCCGCTGTGCCGCCGCCAGAGATGCCGCCAGCGCCCGATTCTTCGGCGCCTCCGGCAGTCCCGGGGTGTAAAGGTACACGCTTTTTCCTTCTGCCAGCGCCCCAAGCACCGCTTCTTCCCGGAAGCGAAGAAGTCTTGCCAGACTCAATGAGCCGATTACCACCGCATCATACGGCTCCTGCTTTACATATTCAAAATCCAAAGCGCCTGCAGGGGCGTTGCCAATCAGCAGCGCCCGACTCATGAGAGAATCCTCCCCAAATCTCCGCTGCGGAATCCGCAGGCATTGGCCTCGTCGTAGTCAAGATGGACATACGTTGCAAAATCCTTGCTCACACGAACAATGACATCCTCAAAAATCACCGGTCTGTCGGTGTAAACCTGCAGACGCACCGCCTGCTTGTCCTTTACCCCCATGGCCGCGGCATCCTCCGGTGTCATGTGTATGTGCCGCTGGGCGGCAATGACCCCCTGCTTCAGCTCCACCTGTCCCCGACAGCCCTGTAAAACCGCGCCGGGGGTGTTTTCCACCTTTCCTGACAGCCGCACCGGGGGCTGAATGCCCAGCACCCTGCCGTCGGTAAGGGAAATTTCCACCTGTCCCTCCGGCCGTTCCGGCCCAAGCACAGCCACATTTTCAAATTTCCCCTTCGGCCCAATCAGTGTTACCCGTTCCTCTGCCAGGAACTGTCCCGGCTGGGAAAGGGGCCTTTTCTCTGTCAAAGCATGGCCAAACAGCCTTTGCGCCTGCTCCTTTGTTACATGCACATGCCGCCCGGATGCCTCCAATTCCACAAACAGCCGCTTCACTACCGCGTCCGCCACTGCCTGCAGTTTCTCCTTGTCCATACGCCCACTCCCAATTATTTCTGTGCCTTTAAACGAATCATCAAAATATAGAGCATACTGCTCATGCGGTTCAACGCCTGTAAAATATCCACCCGGGTAGGATTTCCCTCCCGGTCGGCAAAGGCCTCCACCGCAGCCAATTCCGCCGCCCTGGCGGCGCACCTGCACACATTCAGCTGAAGCAGCACCTGACCGTCAGTGTGCTCCGGCATAAAATGAGGCTGTCCGTAGTAGTTCTGGGGAAAGTGGGAATGACTGCGCAACTCCTGCTGGGTAAGCCCGCACAGCTTTCCTTGGGGCACAGCCTCTTCCAGCACATCGCACCGTATCAAGCGCCGCGCCAGCACGAGGATTTCTCCCAGCGCCTCCTGCATCTGCTTATCCGCCACTGCCTGGCACAGCAAAAGCTGTGCCTCCAGCATATCCATTGCCCCGCGAAAGGCAATTCTGGGGTGGCTTTTGGGTACCAAAACATCTCCATTGAGATGGGTTAGGTGCTCCGGCTTTTCCAAAAGCACTCCACCGCCCAGAAGGCGGTAGGTATCCTGCTTTGCCTCATCAGAAGTATGCACCGCAATCCGCTCACGGGACAGATAGTCCCTGGCCCCGGGGGTCAGGGTATCATCCTTGCCCAGGTAAAATACCCGTTTTCCCCCGCGATTGCGGATATTGTCCCGAACGGTCTGCTCCGTGTAGAGCATCAGGCTTTAGGCGCAGGGCCGCTCTTGCGGTCCTTGGGCAAAATTGCGTCCACCTCGGCGTGGGGACGGGCAATCACATGCACAGAAATCAGTTCTCCAACCTTCTCTGCCGCAGCGGCGCCGGCGTCTGTGGCGGCCTTAACGGCGCCTACGTCTCCCCGTACCATCACGGTAACCAGACCGCCGCCCACCTGTTCCTTGCCTACCAACTGTACATTGGCAGACTTTACCATGGCATCTGCCGCTTCGATTGCCCCAATCAGGCCCTTCGTTTCAATCATACCCAGAGAATTTGTATCCATACTATTGCTTCCTTTCATAATAAAGATTGATTTTTATTCTATAAGGTTACCCTTACCCCAAGCGCTCCAAAATCTTCTGCGTCAGCAGGTCCACCAATGCGCTGTCCACCTGCTTTTCTTCCTTTTCTTCCACTTCATTCGTATCCCATGCCACACGGCGGATATTGATTAAATCCATGGGAGAAATATTATTGGAGGAGGAGCTTCCTCCCACCGCACCGCACCCCAAGGTCAGCGCAGGAAACAGCTCCGTGGTCGCTCCAATGCCCCCCAGCGCCGCCGGCGTATTTACCAAAAACCGAGAAACCGGCACCTGCAGTGCAAATTTGCGCACCACTTCCTTATCCGTTGCATGAATTGCAAAGGTGTGTCCGCTTCCTTCATGGGTCAGTACCTCAATGGCCTTTTCCAATACTGCGTCCTCACTGTCCATCACAAAAAAAGCCAGTACGGGACACAGCTTCTCCATAGAGTAAGGTCGCGTAGGCCCTGCCTCCTGCTCCCTTGCCACCAGGATTTTGGTGTCTGCAGGCACAGAGAATCCAGCCATTTGCGCCAATTTCTCCGCCTTTTTCCCCACAATCGCCGGATTCAGCGCTCCATTGGGCTGAAACAGCAGCTTTGCCAGGGCGCCGGCTTGTTCCGTGTCCATAAAGTAAAAGCCCTGCCGCTGCGCCTCCTGCCGCACAGCCGATTCCATACTCTTTTCTACAATAATGCTTTGCTCGGATGCGCATACCGTACCGTAGTCAAAATTTTTGGAGCGGGCAATGCAGGAGATGGCGTGGCGAATGTCCGCAGAATGGTGAATATAGGCCGGCCCGTTGCCTGCCCCCACACCGATGGCCGGCTTTCCGGAGGAATAGGCTGCCCGTACCATGCCCGGGCCGCCGGTGGCCAGAATCAGCCGCACCTGCTGCGCCGCCATCAACTCCTGACACCCCGCCATGGAGGCAAGGCTCAGGCACCCCACACTGCCCACAGGCGCCCCTGCCCCCTCTGCCGCCGCAGCCACAATCCGGGCCGCCCGCAGGGTGCATTCCAGCGCCTTGGGGTGGGGAGAAAATACAATGGCATTGCCGCTTTTCAGGGCAATCAGCGCCTTATAACACACTGTAGATGTGGGATTGGTGCTGGGTACAATGGCAGCAATCAGCCCTACGGGCACTCCTACCTCCCATAGCTTTTCCCCGGCAGGGGCATTTAATACCCCCACGCACCGCATATCCCGAATCGCCTTGGCAACGGTTTCCGATGCAAAGCGATTTTTCGTGGTTTTGTCCTCGGCATTGCCAAAACCGGTTTCCTTGGCAGCCATCGCTGCCAGCTCCACCGCTCTTTCGGAAAACGCCTTGGCCACAGCCTCAACAATGGCGTCTAACTGTTTTTGTTCCATGTTGCACAGAATTTTCTGCGCCTTCTCTCCCTGACGGCACAGAAGCCGCGCTTCCTGCCTTGCCGCCAGGTCCTTGTCCAGTTCCATAGCTTCACTCCTTACTTTGGATTGCCCGCCACCTCTGCCACGGCGGCGCGAAATGCCTCGCAGGCGGCGTTGCAAGCGGACTGGCTGCCCTGTAACAGCCCACCGCCGAAATTGGTTTCGCTGGGGGGACTGTATAGTTTACATAACTTTACATCTGCCGCCTTCAGCGCCCTGTCCATGGCATACATACTCTCCAGCGGCGGTGCAATGAGATAAGAAAGCGCTGTCCCCTGCATAACCCCCGCCTCCGCTGCCAAATAGCTACCGCAGCTTGCCACTGTATAAGCAAGACACGGTACGCCCCCTACATCTTCAAAGCCAATGCGCTGCAGCGCTCCCAGCGCCGCTTCCATGCCGCTTTTTACCGTGGCGGGCGTTGTTCCGGCAAGAATACCGATTACCTCCCCTGCGTAGGGTGTGGAAGCATTGGAAGCGCCGGCGTAAAAGCTTCTTCCGTAGCTGACCCTTACCTGCGCCGCTTTGGTGGCCTCGTCCAACGCAATATAGGTCGCATCATCGCAGTCTGTGGTCAAAAGCCCCAGGCTGGGATAACCCTCCGGCGCCCCCAGAGCCTTTGCCAGAGCAGGCTCTGCATTGGGGATATAACGCACCGCCAAAACCTGCACCGGTATCATGTTGCTCCCTCCAAATGCAGGCCCACGCCGGAAACCTTCCGCTTTAAGATGGTGTCAATCAACTCGGCAATATATGCCCCCGCCTCCACCGCCGGTGTGCCCTGGGCGTGAATGTTGGAAACCACGGTTCTTGCCGACTCCGATACCCCTGTATGGGGCTTGTAGGTGATATAGGCAGACATACTCTTGTCCGTAACCAGTCCGGGGCGTTCTCCTACCAGTACGCACACCAACTCACACCCGGTAATATCTCCCACCGCATCTCCTGCCCCTACCCGGCAGTATTTCACGAAAATATCCTTCCCCGTAGAGATTCCCCGGGCCTTCAGTCCGTCCTTCATCGCCGCCAGGCAGTCCATGGCGTTGGCGGCAATGGCGGCAGAGGACAGTCCGTCCCCCACTACAATCTGCACCCTGGGCGGTGTGTCAATTACACCCTTAATGGCCTTGGCATTGTGCTCGTCAAAGCACCTGCCCAAATCCGGACGGGTGAGATATTCCTCCTTGTCGTTGCACTTGGTCTTTGTGGGGAGCAGGTCATGCTCCTTGGCAAAATCCGCCTCCAGCTCCGACCAAACCGCATCCTGCGCCGCCGCATGGTCTGCCCGGAAGCGAAGCATGGTCAGCGTCTTGTACCGAGGGCCCGCTCTGCCGCTTCCCAAACGGGCGGGGGTTTTCTCCTTCATTTTGGCGTACTTTTCTTTTTCCCGGGGGTCTTCCACCAAATACAGCTTGCGCAAATCCAGCGCCGTAACGTCCGGCACAAAATCTCCATCAGAAAAAGCAGTTTCCTGCTTTTGCGGCTGAGGGGCAGTAGGCTTATAATCACTGCCCTTTACCATGGGCTCTTGTCCCATGCTCCCCAAAATCTCCGCCACCATGGCGGCCAATTCCTGTTTGTTCATACCCTCACCCCCTTAAAACAGCAAACTGGAGCCGTCTCCGGCCTTCTTTGTCAGCTTTCCGTCTTCCATAAAGCCCATCTTTTCCAACCACCGCTGGAATTCCGGAATGGCGGTTTTCCCCGTCAATTCCCGAAGGGCCGCCGTCTCCCGGAAGCCGGTGGTCTGGTAGTTGAGCATAATATCATCACCGTGGGGAATGCCCATGAAATAGTTGCACCCTGCCATGGTCAGCAGCGCCGCCAGATTTTCAATGTCATTCTGGTCTGCCTTCATGTGGTTGGTGTAACAGCAGTCGCAGCCCATGGAAATCCCCGTCAGCTTGCCCATGAAATGGTCCTCCAATCCAGCCCTGGTAACCTGCCGCGCATCGTAAAGATACTCCGGCCCGATAAAGCCCACCACCGTATTGACAAGGAAGGGGGAAAACCGCTTGGCAAAGCCATAGCACCTTGCCTCCATGGTTACCTGGTCCGTGTCATAATGAGCATTGGAGGAAAGCTCCGAGCCCTGGCCCGTTTCAAAATACAGCACGTTGGGCCCCTGTGCCGTACCCTGGTGCAGAAGCAAATCCTGCGCCTCCGCAATGGTTTGGGCATTGAACCCAAAGGCGGCATTCCCCGCCTCGCTTCCTGCAATGGATTGGAAGATCAGGTCGCAGGGCGCGCCATCCTTCACCGCCTTCATCTGGGCCGTTACGTGAGCCAGCACACAAATTTGCGTAGGAATCTCCCAATGCTCCTTGATTTCCTGGAATCTGCGAAGCACCTTGCCCACCTGCTCCGGACTGTCCGTAACCGGATTCAAACCAATCACCGCATCCCCTGCGCCGAAGCTCAACCCCTCCAGCACCGAAGCGGTAATCCCCTCCGGGTCGTCGGTGGTATGGTTGGGCTGTAAGCGGCAGGAAAGTGTCCCCGGCAGACCGATGGTGGTATTGCAGTGGGCGGTAATGGGGATTTTGTTTGCAGCATAAATCAAATCCAGATTGCTCATCAGCTTACACACCGCCGCCACCATTTCCGAGGTCAATCCCCGGCTGACCTTGCGAATGTCATCAGAAGTGGTGTTCTCATTCAGAATCCACTCCCGAAAATCGCTTACCGTCCAGTTGCGAATGCGGTTGTATGTGGGCTGATTGACATCGTCCTGGATAATGCGGGTTACCTCGTCTTTCTCATAGGGAACGGCAGGGTTCTCCCGCAAGTCCCCCAGCGTCAGGGCAGACAGTACCACCTTGGCGGCAATGCGTTGCTGGGCGGATTCCGCTGCCAGACCTGCCAGCTTGTCCCCCGTTTTTTCCTCGTTTGCCATGGCAAGCACCTGCTTGATGTCCCGAAACTGATAGGTCTTGCCCAGTAAAGTTGTTTTCAGTATCATAAAATCCTCCTGCTGTGAAATTTCGCGCCATGTTGCGAAGCATGCCGCCCCGGCACTGCTTCCTCTGCGTCAGCCTACTGCTGTAAAACCAAGGTTTTCACCACCACCGGAATGGCTGGGCCTACCGGAAGCCCCACATCCAGAAAGCTGCCCTCCTGCAGCTGTACCGAATCGATGCACAGGCACATTTGCCCCGGCGGCAGCAGCAACGCCATGGCCTGCCCCAACGCCTTTGCCATATCCTGCTCCACCGCCACCAAAACTCCCTGCCGCTGCATGGCTGTAACGACAGCCCCTGCCAAGGCCTTTATCTGCCCATACCCGGGAGCAGAAAACCCCGGCAGAAACAGTACCGCCTGTGTATCCTGCATGCCAAGCTTTCCTGAAATTGTCTGCACCAAGGCCTCCTGGGGCAGATTTTGCTCCTGCAGGGACAGCCGCACCACCGGTCGGTTTTTCAGCGGCAGCGGCACATTTTGGCAAAACACGGTGCTTCCCGTGAGCTGGGCGCTGTGGCAGCCTGCTCCAATCACTGTGGCCCGTATGGTCTCCTGCCCCAACCGATACGGCTTCTGGCAGAGCCTGCTCCGGGCAATGGCTTGCCCCAAAACAGGCCCCATATCCCCAAAGGCCAGAAAATCCGGCCTTGCGTCCACGCAGTCTGCCACACCGCCGGAAAAGGATATTTCATCAGGTATCCAGTTGGGAAACACACCGGAGCTTTCCTGGGTAGTCAGTTGCTCCAGCAGAGCCGTTTTCTCCCGCAGACCCGCCACCATTTCCAATGCCTGCACCAGCATATCTGCCACCGGACGCAGGGTTTCTTCTGTCCCCATTTGCCCCGTACGCAAGGAACAAAGCCCCTGCAAAACCGGAGAAACATAGGTAATTTCGCCACCAGAGTCCATTTTTATCAGCCGGCCGCCCACATTCAGGCAGCCGGTGGCAACGATTTGCCCTTCCTGAATCCATGCCAGATTGGAAGTCCCGCCCCCAATGTCCATATGCAGCACCGACTTTCCGGTTTCCAGGGATTCCTCCACCGCGCCTGCGCCCTTAGCCGCCAAAATACTCTCCAAATCCGGTCCTGCGGTAGCCACCACAAAATCTCCGGCATAATCTGCCAGCGCCTCCAGAACCGCCCGGGCATTTTCCTTCCGGGAGGTCTCTCCTGTAATAATCACAGCCCCGGTATCCACCGTCTGTCTGGTAATCCCCGCTTTTTCATATTCCGCCGTCAAAATACTCCGGATACCCTGTCCATCCACCCGGTTTTCGCTTAAAAGGGGGGTAAAATATATGGGACTGCGGTAAAGAATTTCCCTCTGGGCAATCACCATCTGGGGCACTGTAAACCCAGACGCCTGGTTTTCCACCTTCAGCCGGGATACCACCAGTTGCGTGGAGGTAGTACCCACGTCCAGTCCTACGCTTACCAGAATTTCACCCACGGCCTGCAACCTCTTCCAGCACCTTGCGAATCATAAAGCCCTCTACCTTGCAGGGATTGCTTTTACAGCAAACATCCTCCAGCGCCGCTTCCACCACGCTGTCCATGGCCTGGCGCAGGGCCTCCGGCGTAATGCCTGCCTGTGCCAGCGTTTCCGGAAGCTGCAGCTCCCTGCGCAGACGGCAAAGCCCGTTCTTCAAATTCCGTACCGCCACGGTGTCTGCGCTGCCGCCGAAGCCCACAGACCGAGCCAATGCGCCGTACTTTTCCCCGGCGGTGTAGGCGTTGCATCCCACCACTGCAGGAAGCAAAACGGCATTGAGCCGCCCGTGAGGCACATGAAACCGCCCGCCCAGACTGTGGGAAATGGCGTGGCACATTCCCAGTCCTGCCTGATTAAAGGCCATGCCCGCCATGGCAGAGGCGGTGTGGATTTTCAGCCGCACATCTGTGCAGCCCCCAAAGGATGCCGGCAGCAGCCCAAAGGCAATGGCAAAGGCGTCCTTTGCCAGCGCATCGGTAATGGGGGTTGCATTTTTCGCCACCAGTGCT
Organism: Faecousia sp.; assembly: GCA_045656245.1. GTDB lineage: Bacteria > Bacillota > Clostridia > Oscillospirales > Oscillospiraceae > Faecousia. The sequence goes on along the minus strand of JAZOQT010000017.1, from coordinate 30,417 downwards.
TCCAGCGCATGGGCCAATACGTCAAACCCCGCATCGGCAATCAAAGACTTGGGCAGCTGTGTCAGCAAATCCCCGTCCAGTATCGCCGCCCACGGACGAAGCCGCCGGTCTACCAGCGGATGCTTTACCCCCTCATGGGTCAAAATGGCAAAATCCGTTACCTCCGAGCCGGAACCGGAGGTGGTGGGGATAACCACCAGCTTCGCCTGGCTTCCGCTGAAATAGGCCATTGCCTTGGCGCAGTCTATCGCGCTGCCGCCTCCCAACGCCACAATCATATCCGGCGCAAACGCTTTTACCCTGGCTGTACCCTCTGCCGCCAACGCTACCGAAGGGTCCGGAGATACTCTATGGAATATTTCCGTCTCCCGGGCCTGGGAGAGCTTTGCCAGCCGGGCAGCCGTACCGTTTTTCTCAAAATAGGGGTCTGTTACCACCAAAAGCCGCTGAGGCTTCCAGTTTTTTATGCTTTCCAATACGCAGTAGCCAATTACCAATTTTGTATCACAGTGAAATTCCTTCACATTCCCACCGCCTTTTCAAAGCCAGTATTCCCCAACGGCTGAAAATCATGTAACAAAGTGAAAAATATACTGGAACAAACAAAACAAATGTGTTATAATGATTTTTAAGAGGTGAATACACTATGGAAGAAGAACGCGTAGAACAGGAGCAGCAGCCCCAGGAAGTCTATCAGCCGCGCCCCCGCTGGCAGGTCTGGGCCGCCCGTGTAGGTCTGGTTATTGTGATTATCGGGGTTATTTTGTACTATTTTCACATCGCAAGAGGTGGCGTGTAATGCGGATACTGGGAATTGACCCGGGTTACGGCATTACCGGCTTTGGACTGATTGAAACCCAGCGAGGCAACTGCCGCCTGCTGCAATGCGGCGCTATCACCACCCCGGCAGGCATGGACTTTTCCGCCCGGCTGGAAATCATTTACAACGATATGACACAGCTTCTTGCCGACGCCAAGCCCGATGCCGTGGCCATTGAGGAGCTTTTCTTCGGGCAGAATGTTACCACCGGCATCGGCGTTGCCCAAAGCCGCGGGGTGATTCTGCTGGCCGTCCGGCAGGCGGGCCTGTCTGTTACCTCCTATAAACCCATGCAAATCAAGCAGGCTGTGGTGGGTTACGGCAACGCCACCAAGCACCAGGTGCAGGATATGACCAAGAGGCTGTTGAGGCTGTCCACCCTGCCCAAGCCTGATGATGCCGCAGACGCCATTGCCATTGCCCTGTGCCATGCCCGTTCCAGTACATCCCTGCTGGCGCAGCTACAAAAATAATCGGAGGTTTTTCCATGCTTTATTATGTTTCCGGACCGGTAACTGTTTTAGAACCCGGGCTTGCCGTCATCGATTGCAGCGGCGTGGGCTACGGCTGTCGCGTAACCGCCTATACCGCCGCCCAATTAAAGCTGAACATGCACGCAAAGCTGTATATTACCGAGTCTGTCCGGGAGGACGCCTTCGACCTGTACGGCTTCATCTCCCGGGAAGAACAGCATTGCTACGAGCTTTTGACCTCTGTCAACGGCATTGGCCCCAAGGCCGCCATGTCCATATTGGCCGCAGGCCCCCAGAATTTTACCCTGGCCGTTATGACCGGGGACGAAAAAATGCTCACCGCCGCCCAGGGCATCGGCAAGAAAATTGCCCAGCGGATTATTCTGGAATTGAAGGATAAAATCGGCGGCGGCCATGCCGAGCTGGATTTTTCCGGTATGCCTTCCCCTGCGCCGGTGCAGTCCGGCAATAACGCCTCCCTTGCCCATGCCGCTCTGCAAGAGCTGGGATACTCCGCCTCGGAAATTAGCGTCGCCTTAAAGGGCGTCGATGCCAACGCCACCACGGAGGAAATGGTGCGCCACGCCCTGCGGGCAATGGTTACGAAAGGATAATCGTTTATGAGTATCGAATTTTCTGAAGAACTAAATACTGCCCCCATTATCTCCCCCACCTTTGCTCCCCAGGACGCTGGAGAAATCGGTCTGCGGCCCAAGCTGCTTTCCGACTATACCGGGCAGGACAAGGCCAAGGGTAACCTGTCGGTATACATTGAAGCTGCCCGGCTTCGGGGCGAACCGCTGGACCATACGCTGCTGTACGGCCCTCCCGGATTGGGCAAAACCACCCTGGCCGGTGTCATCGCCAATGAAATGGGCGTAAATATCCGCATCACCTCCGGACCTGCCATTGAAAAGCCCGGGGATCTGGCGGCGCTGCTGACCAACCTGAACCCCGGAGACATTCTCTTTATCGACGAAATCCACCGCCTGAACCGGGTGGTAGAAGAAATCCTCTACCCTGCCATGGAGGATTTTGCCATTGACATCATTGTAGGCAAAGGCCCCAGCGCCAATTCCATACGGCTGGATTTGCCCAAATTCACCCTTGTGGGCGCCACCACCCGGGCGGGTCAGCTCTCTGCTCCGTTGCGGGACCGCTTCGGCGTTTCCCTGCGGCTGGAGCTGTACACCCCGGAGGAGCTTTCCCGAATCGTCAGCCGCAGCGCCACCATTTTGGGTATGCCCATCGAGCCTGCCGGGGCAATGGATATCGCCCCCCGCAGCCGCGGCACACCCCGAATCGCCAACCGTTTTTTGCGCCGTGTGCGGGACTTCGCCCAGATTATGGGGGACGGCACCATCACCAAGGACGCGGCGGATTTGGCCCTTTCCCGTCTGGAGGTGGACAAGCTTGGCTTGGACGCCATTGACCGGCGTATGCTCACCGCCATTATCCGCAACTACGGCGGCGGTCCTGTAGGTCTGGAAACACTGGCTGCCACCATCGGCGAGGAAGCCATCACCCTGGAGGATGTATACGAGCCCTACCTGATGCAATTGGGCTTCTTAACCCGTACTCCCCGGGGCCGCTGCGTTACCCAGCTTGCCTACGACCACCTCCACATTCCCTATGAAGGACAGGTCTGCTTTAATCTGTAATTTGTGTATGAAAATCCCGTATTTTGCGAATAAATTGTAAAAAAATTATGAATTGAGGATTGACAACCCCCTTTTCCTTGTGTATAATGCATCTTGTGGTGTACCCACAACAATTATTTTTGACTCCGCGTTACGACCAAAGAAGTGGCTTTCACGGGGCAAACAACCGAAGAGAGGTAATTCCAATGTACGAAGACAAGACTTTAGTTTGCAAAGAGTGCGGCAACGAGTTCGTGTTCACCGCCGGTGAGCAGGAGTTCTACGCAGAGCGCGGCTTCCAGAACGAGCCCCAGCGCTGCAAGGCATGCCGTGATGCCCGTAAGAACGCTACCCGCGGTCCCCGCGAGTTCTTCACCGCTACCTGCGCCCGTTGCGGCGGCGAGGCCAAGGTTCCCTTCGAGCCCAAGTCCGACCGTCCCGTTTACTGCAGCGATTGCTTCGCTCAGATGCGCGCAGAAGGTTAATTGCAAATCACAGCAGGGCAGCCAAAATGGCTGCCCTGATTGTTTTTATCCGCAAAAAACGCACGACTTTGTCGTGCGTTTTTTCATATTATATGGCCCAGATCAGCCAAATCGCCAGCCGCTGATACCATCTTTTTTCCCGAAGCAGTGCTTCTGCCTGGGTAATCCAGGTATCGAACACTTCCAATTCCACCTGCGTCAGTGTGTGCTGGCTGAATTTTGCCTTCTCCGCCAAATTCTTCGGCAGCTCCGGCAAAAGTTGCTCCGTCAAACCTGCCAGGCGCTTTACCGTCTGCCAACGGGCCAACGCCTGCTTGTTGGCTGTACCCCGGCGCATTTTCCTGCTGCGCAGGTATTTGCGAAGCGCCGCCTGAACCACCGCCGCCACCACAATGCCCCCGGCGCATATACCCACTGCAGGCCAGTTTCCACCACTATCTTCCTGCGTCTGCACCTGCGTATCCTCGGTAGGCGCTTCGGTGGCCTCCGTAGGAAGCGTTGGCTGTGTAACCGGTTCCTGATAGATAGTGGGTGCCTGGGTTTCCGCTTCGGTAGGCTGGGTAGGCAGTTCCTCGTCCGAAACTATCTCGGGCGTAGCATCCGCCACGATCCAGCCGCTGTCCGGATGAAAATATTCCACCCAGGCATGGCGGCTGTTTTCATATACCGTGATTTTCTCTCCGCTGGGAATGTCCACGGCATAGCCTTCCACATACCTGGCAGGAATCCCGCTGGCCCGTAACAGCACCGCCAGCGCCGTGGCAAAATGCACGCAGTAGCCGGTGTCGCTGTCTTGCAGAAACCACAGCGCAAAATCCTGTTCTCCTGCGGGCATTCTTCCTGTGTTAAGGCTGTATTCCGCGCTTTGTTTTACATATTTTGTCAGCACCTCCACCGTATCCTTGGTGGTGTCTGTCCAGGTAAGCGACGCGCTGAATTCTATCCCATTAAACCTGTCAACAGGATTTTCCTCGAGAATCCTCGCTGCCAAATCCTCCGCAAGATTCCGCGTTTCCACCGGAAGCTGAAGGCACTGCTGTATCATCGGGTCGGACATTGCGTTTTCCCGGTTCTCCACATGCCCGTATCCGCCATAGAAATCAAAGCGGGTGTAGCTGTATTCCCGCTGTTGCTCCAAATTGAGGGTTCGGCCGTACTGCAATTGCTGGTGCATTGCTGTGTAATAGGGTACAAACAGTGCCTTTTCCTGTATGGCAGTATAAATCTGCACCTGCCCCCGGGAGATCATGCGTACCGTGGGGAAAAACCGGTCGATGCCCGTGCTGTAAACGGAGGTTTCCCAGCTTTTTCCGTCGTAGGAATCCAGGGACTGCTCCCGCAGATACAGCCTGCCCCCGGTGTCCACTCTAACATCCATCACCGCGTAGGTTTGCGGTCTTTGAGGCCCCACCGCCGACAAGTCAACCTGGGCAGCGACGCCTTCCGGAACGTAAGGAACTTCCCCGTCGTCAGCAAAAAACGGTGTCCCTTGAAGCCAGCCCCAAATCTGGGACTGCATCTGGCTGATTTGCACAGAATACCGGCTCCGGGGAAACACCTGAAACAGCAGCGAAATCGCCAGTATAACAGGAATTGCGCTGGCAGCCGTCAGCTTCAGCCCTTCCCGAAAATCCCGCCGGCCCACGCCAAAGGGAATCACCAAAAGTCCCAGGGCAACAAACAGCACCCAAACCCAAACACTGTCCGGAACGGTGTCCGTTACCACATAGCATGCCGCCAGGGGCAAAAATCCCCCAACCACAGCAGCAGCCGGCCATTTTCCTTTGCATACGCTGTGGCATATTACACCGGAAATGGCCGTTCCCAGCAGGATCAGTCCGCCGGTTTTGGGTATCTGCAACAACGGCGCATCCGACCACCGAATAATGCCCCAGTCGTAGCCTCCGTCATAGGCTTTGCTGATTTTATACAGCATCGCCTCCAGCTGCAGCAGGTCCTCGCCGGGCTCTGCCAGCAGAATATACCCCACCAGCACTGCGCATGCCCCCAGAAGTATCCACTTCCCTGCCGGCAGTGTAAAGCACAGCGCAAATGCCGCGCTCACCGCCACCAGCGCCAAAGCCACTACCTCCAGGCGCACCGGCTCCAGAGCAAAGGCCGAGGCGATGCACCCCATGCCGGCAAAGGCAATCACGGCGGAAAAAGCCGCCGCCAGAAGTCCCCGCCGCCACATCTGATTATTCATCTGCCTCACCTCCGATGTGATACTCCCAGGCAGAGGCGATGGGAGGCAGATTTTCCTCATCCGGGGCCGGCTCCATAGCCAACAGGGCAAGCATTGCCGCCTGCATATCCCCGGTACTTTTTACGGAAAAGCCCACAGGTCCTGCCCCGGACAGGGTATACACCCAGAAATGCTGCTGTTTATCCAGAAGATACTTTCCAAGCCACAGCAACTTTCCCATTTTGTTGTCCAGCTGCTCCGGCGTGCCCCGCAGCTCCAGACGCACCGCCAACCGGCGTTCCACAGGAACCATAGGCTCACGAACCATCAGCTTCCCGGTTTTTGCCGTCAGCTTCCAATGCAGCTGATTTAAGCTGTCCCCGGGTCTATAAAGGCGAATTTCATGGTTCTCTCCGAATCCGCCGCCGGGCTTTGGCTTCCAACGGCTGCTGATTTGCCGCTGCAAGCCGGCAGGCTGGGGTACCGCCACCTCCCGGGGCATCACCGTTACGCAGCCGGCCTCTTTGCATTTCACCGGCAGCCAAAACAGGCCCAGATAGTCATATACCCGACCTTTTACCGCCTGGCACACCAGCTGTCCGCAGTGCGCTCCAAACAGCGGCGTGCTCTGCTTCTGGCGCCAGGTCTTCCCGGTGAGGGCGTGGGCCACATCCGCATAGCAGCGGTACGGCGGCATGGGGAAACGGCATTGGGCCTCCAAAGGCACAGGCAAATACGTCCCCATGGTAACAGGCGCCGGGCTTCGGCTCTCCAACCGAAAGGTAAGCATGGCAGGCAAACTGATTGCCAGATTCAGCAGTGGAAACCACAGAAGTGCCATCAACAGGATAAATGCCAGCCACCCCTGATAGGCAACCCACAGCACCAGCGCGCCCAGCACCGATGCCAAATACAAACACCATCTTTTGACCATAGCTTTATTTCAGTGCCGGGGCAGAAACCTGCCGGACGATATCCTCCAGCACGGCCTGCTCGGTCATACCGCTGTTTTGCGCCTGGGGTGTCAGAATCAGCCTGTGAGGAACGGTCTTCATAAACGAGCGGCGCACGTCCTCCGGCACCACATAATCCCGCCCCTGCAGCTGCGCTAGGGCCTTGGCGATGGCCACCACCCACAGCGTTGCCCGGGGGCTTGCCCCCTGCAAAACATTGCTGTCGGTCCGGGTGCGCCAAATCAGCGCTACGGCATAATCCACCACTTCCTTGCTGATGTAGGTCTGGGCCACTGTATCCTGCAAAGCTACCAGCGCTTCCTTTGTCAGCACAGGCTGTAACGCCGCCATGACATTTCTGCCCTGACGGTCCATCACCATTCGGGTTTCCTCTTCTGCCTTGGGATATCCCAGGCTTAACCGCAGGGCAAATCGGTCCATCTGACTGTCCGGCAGCATCTGTGTGCCTGCTGCGCCGGTGGGGTTTTGGGTGGCAATGACAAAAAAGGGCCGGGGGAGCTTATGTACCTGCCCGTCCACCGTAACCTGTCCCTCCTCCATGGCCTCCAGCAAGGCAGACTGGGTGCGGGAGGTAGCGCGGTTTAATTCGTCAGCCATGAATAGGTTGCACAGCACCGCGCCTTTTTTGTATTCCATCCCTCCGGTGGCCTGGTTGGGAACGGTGTATCCGGTAATATCGGAGGGCAGAACGTCCGGTGTGAATTGCACCCGATTGTATCCCAAATCCAGCACCTTGGACAGGGCCACAGCCATGGTGGTCTTGCCTACGCCGGGAATATCCTCCAAAAGAATATGTCCTCCGGCGAGAATTGCGGCAATGACCCAGGCCAGGGTTTCGTCCTTGCCCACGATTACTGTGCTCACCTGCTGCAAAATTCTTTTCCCGCAGTCAAAAACCAGATTCTCACCTTTTTCCATAGCCTTGTCCTCCGTCATGGTATTTTTGTTCTCTCATTATAGACAGAATCACCAAAAAAAGCAAGAGCAACACCCGGGAAACCTACAAATCCGCCGCACATTTTTGTTGCAAAATCCGCAAAAACAGGATATGATATAGCTGTGGAATAATCTGCATAGAAAAGGAGGATAGGCCATGTTTACCGGCTATACCCCCGAAACCGTGGATTTCCTGTGGGGAATCCGCATGAACAATAACCGGCAGTGGTTTCTTGACCACAAACAGCAGTATATCGATACCCTCTACCGCCCCACCAAGGAGCTGGGCGGCGAGCTGTTCAAGCCCTTTGTGGACAAGCCCGGAGAGCTGCTGAAGGTCAGCCGCATTTATCGGGACGCCCGTATGCACCACCCCCTTCCTTATAAGGAAAGCCTGTGGATTTGTATTCGCAGAGACGTGGAGTGGTGGGGTGAGAATCCCTGTCTTTACTTCGAAATCAACCCCGACGGCGTGCATTACGGCTTTTTCTTTTATAAACCCGGCACCGCCACCTTAAACCGGTTCCGCCAGGCCATCGCCGAAAGGCCCCAGGAATTTCTGGACTTGATAACGGCCACGGAGCAAGCAACCGGCGTAAGTGTTTCCGCCCAGTGCTATAAACGGCCCAAACCCACGGACAATCCGGATTTGCAGCGGTTTTTCGCTTGGAAGGAGCAAATCGGGTGCACTGTTCACGAGAATTTCAGCGAGGCTACCTTCGGCCCTCAGCTTTCCGCCCGGGTAGGCGCTTTTCTGGAAAAACTGATTCCTTTGTACGATTACTTCAACCGATTTCAGCCATAAAAGGAGAGAGAAATTATGAAAAATACCATTTTCCGCGGCATGGCCACCGCCATCGTAACCCCCATGACGGAAACAGGCATCGACTATGAGGCGCTGGAGCGTTTCATTGAGTTTCAAATCACCTCCGGCATCAACGCCCTGGTGGTAATGGGCACCACCGGTGAAAATGCCACCATCGAACACGCCGACCAGACGAAGGTAATCCGCTTTGCTGTGGAAAAGGCCGCAGGCAGAGTGCCCATCATTGCCGGCACCGGCACCAACAATACCGCCCACGTGCTGGAAAATACCCGCAACGCCTGCAAAGCAGGGGCAGATGCCGTCCTGGTGGTTACTCCTTACTATAACAAGGCCACCCAAAACGGCTTGATTCAGCATTTTACCGCCGTGGCAGACGAATCCACCGTTCCGGTGATTCTGTATAATGTTCCCGGGCGCACCGGCTGTAACCTCCTTCCCAAAACCGTGGCAAAGCTGGCCCAGCACCCCAGAATCGCCGCCATTAAGGAAGCCACCGGCAACATGGCCCAGATGGTGGAAATCATGCACCTGTGCGGAGATAAAATCGACGTTTATTCCGGTGAGGACGCTCTGACCGTTCCCATGATGGCCATGGGCGCCGCCGGCACCATCAGCGTGTTGAGTAACGTGGTTCCCAAGGAGTCCGTTGCCATGACCGACGCCGCCCTTTCCGGCGATTTTGCAACTGCCGCCAAATGGCAGTGCGACCTGCTTCCTTTGATTAACTGCCTGTTCAGCGAGGTCAATCCCATTCCTGCCAAGGCCGCTGTATCCGCCATGGGCTTCGGTAAGGAAAATCTTCGCCTGCCTCTGACTCCCATGGAGCCGGAAACCCGGGCCAAGCTGTTTGCAGAAATGAGAAAGCTGGGGATTAACGTATGAGAGCCATTTTGTGCGGCGCCAACGGCGCCATGGGCAAGCTGATTGACGGTATTCTGGCCCAGGAGGTTGTGGGCCGCGTCAGCATTGACGGAGAAAACGGCGTTCCCAAGACCTTTGCCCAGCTTCCCCAGGTAAACGGGGATATCCTCATCGACTTTTCCCACCACAGCGCCATTTCCGACGTGCTTTCCTATGCAAAGGCCCATAGCTGCGCCGCCGTCATCGGCACCACCGGCCACACAGAGGAAGAAAAGGCGCTGATTTACGCCGCCGCGGAGGAGATTCCCGTGTTCTACTCCGGAAATATGAGTCTGGGCATTGCAGTACTGTGCCGCCTTGCCAAGCAGGCCGCCACCTTCTTCCCCGATGCGGACATTGAAATTGTGGAAATCCATCACAACCGCAAGGTAGACGCCCCCAGTGGTACTGCCTTGATGCTGTATAACGCCGTAAAGGAGGTTCGCCCCCAGGCAGCTCCCCACTGCGGCCGCGCCGGCGAAGGCAAGCGCACCAAGGACGAAATCGGCATTTCCTCCCTGCGTATGGGCAATGTGGTGGGTGTCCACGAGGTGCATATCTGTACCCCCACCCAGAGTTTGACCTTGCGCCACGACGCTGTTACCCGGGGTATGCTGGCAGACGGCGCGGTGGACGCCGCCCGTTTCCTCTACGGAAAGCCCAAGGGGCTTTACAATATGGAAAGCCTGCTGAACGAAAATACGTAAGGAGAAATCCATGAAAGTATGGTATATGAACGGCGCCGGCAACGACTTTATGGTGGTGGACGCCCGGGAAATCCAGCTGGATTTCTCCACCGCGGCAAAGGAATTATGTAAACTCACCGGTGCTGACGGCTTCATGGCCGTAGACCGGTCGGACATTGCCGATTTTCGGCTGCATTTTTACAATTCCGACGGTTCCCGGGGAGAAATGTGCGGCAACGGCGCCCGGTGCATCTGTCGCTTCGCCTATGAAAACGGCATCGCCGGCGAAGAAATGACCGTGCAGACCGATGCCGGTCTTGTTCCGGGAAAACGGCTTTCGGAGAGGGATTATCTGGTTACGCTGAACCTGCCTTCCATCGTGGATTTACACCGGAAGGAGGACGTTGCCTACGTGGAACTGGGCAACCCCGGCCTGCCCCATGCCGTAAAGGAAATCCCCGACCTTGCCTGGGAGCAAAAAGACAGTCTGCGGCCCATGGCAAAGGCTTTGCGCCATGACAGCGCCTTTCCCAAAGGCGCCAACGCCAACCTCTACGCCTGGCTGGACGAAAAGACCGTACGGATTTTGACCTTTGAACGGGGAGTGGAGGATTTCACCCTTGCCTGCGGCACCGGCTCCGGCAGTACCGCTGCCGTTTTGTGGCTGCAGGGTAAGCTTCCCGGCGGGAAACTCACTGTAAAAAACCCCGGCGGGGATTTGGCAGTTACGGTTTCCGGAGAAAACGGCAAAATCACCGCCTTGCTTCTGGAAGGCCCAACGGAGCTTGTAAAAATCCTGGAAATCTGATTATCCTGCGCGCCGCGCCCTGCGGCGCGCATTTTTATTGCCCAAAAGTTCTTAAATACGTCGCATTGCGAAGCGGTTGCCCCCGCGGGCAAACCTTCCTTTTCGTTTCCAAAAGAAAGTTTTCTCCCATAACGCATTTCGTGGGTTTTCCCATTTTGCAAAAACTACAATGGGAAATACACCGAATTACACAAAGGAGGAAGGGCAATGCAATGCCAAAAGCTGAAAACCTATATGGAAACCGGAAGGGTGGTATTCCTCCCCTCCCGGGCAATCCGTCCCAACCCTGCCCAACCCCGAAAAATCTTTCGGGAGGAGGCGCTTACGGACTTGGCCGACTCCATTCGCCAGCACGGAATCCTGCAGCCTCTGTCCGTCCGTCGGGTAGGGACAGCCTATGAGCTGATTGCCGGAGAGCGGCGGCTCCGGGCAGCGCAAATGGCAGGACTGACGGAGATTCCCTGTATCATTATGCGCATGGACGACCGGGAATCCGGCATGGCAGCCATGCTGGAAAATCTCCAGCGGCAGGACCTGGACTTTATTGAAGAAGCCACCGGTATCGCCAATCTCATGGATACCTGGTCCATGAGTCAGGAGCAGGTCGCCCGGCTTCTGGGAAAAAGCCAAAGCGCCATCGCCAATAAGCTGCGGATTCTCCGCCACAGCGCCCCGGTGCTTGCCGCCCTGCGTCAGGCGAATCTGACTGAGCGCCATGGGCGGGCGCTGCTGAAAATCCCCACAGAGTCGGAAAAAATCCAGGCAATCTCCGTAATCTCCCGGCTGGGTATGAGCGTTTCCCGTACGGAAAAATACATAGAAGAGCTCCTTGCCAACAAAGCGGGCAAGCAGGGAAAAATCAATGTGGGCGCATTTCTCAACAGTCTGAACCAGTCCCTGCAAAAAATACAGCTCTCCGGCATTCCGGCCATATCCGAGCGGCGGGAAACCGACAGCCAGATCGTCCTTACCATTACCATTCCAAAATAGAGAGAAATTTCCATAACCATTGCCAAATCCCAAATCATGTGATATAATCCGTTAATATGATATTTATGGAAAAAGAAAGGACACCCCTATGATTTTCGGAAAGCACATCAACCGATATTATCTTAAATATCTGGGTTGGCTGATTCTGGGACTGGCCACGCTGGTGATGGTGGACTATCTTCAATTGGAAATCCCCAAATTTTACCGCATGGTCATCAACGGCATGAATACCGGCATTGTGCAAATGGAGGGCTATTCCACCGTCTTCGACCTGAGATTTTTGTTAGAGGACATCTGTATGCCCATGGTTTGGGTCATTCTTGCCATGGTATTCGGCCGTTTTATGTGGCGTATTTGTTTTTTCGGGTCTGCCGTCCGTCTGGAAGCGGATTTGCGCAACCGTATGTTTGACCACGCCAAGGACTTAAGCCGGGAATTTTACCAGACCAACAAGGTCGGCGACCTGATGAGCCTGTTTACCAACGATTTGGACACCGTGCAGGAATGCTTCGGCTGGGGCGTGATGATGTTCTTCGACGCCCTGCTTCTGGGCATTATGGCCATTATCAATATGTGGCAGATGGACGTATTGCTGACCCTGCTTTCCATGATTCCCATGGCCTTTTTGCTGGCCTCCGCCACCATTGTAGGCAAGCAGCTCACTGTGAAATGGGATATTCGCCAGGAGGCGTTTTCCCGGCTGTCTGATTTTTCCCAGGAGAGCTTCTCCGGCATCGCTGTGATTAAGGCCTTTGTAAAAGAAGCCAAGGAACTGTGGGCATTCCGGGAGCTGAACGAGGAAAACGAGGTTGCCAACATCAACCACACCAAGGCATCTGTGCTGTTCCGTGTGCTGGTAACCCTGTTTGTGGAAAGTGTTATCTGTATCATTTTGGGCTACGGCGGCTACCTTGTGTATCAGGGAAAGTTCAACGCCGGCCAGCTTTTGGAGTTTATCGGCTATTTCAACGCCGTTATCTGGCCCATTATGGCAGTCAGCGAACTGATTGATATGACCTCCCGGGGTCAAGCCTCCCTCAACCGCATCAGCCAGCTTCTGGAAGCCCCGATTGATGTAAAAGACCGGGAGGATGTGCAGGCCCTGCCCCAAATTCGGGGAGATATCGAATTCCGCAACCTCACCTTCCGGTATCCCGATGGAGAGTTTGACGCCCTGCAGGATGTTTCCTTTGCCATTCAAGCCGGAGAAAACATCGGCCTGGTTGGCAAAACCGGCTCCGGAAAGACCACCCTGGTAGATTTGATTCTGCGTACTTACAATGTGCCCAACGGCACCGTATTCATCGACGGACACGACATCAACGAAATTCCCATTCGGGACCTGCGGGCAGGCTGCGCCTATGTGCCCCAGGACAATTTCCTGTTCTCCGACACCATTGAAAACAACATCGCCTTCGGTGTCCGTCCCGGAGACAAGGAGTCCATCACTCACGCCGCCCGCATGGCGGACATTCACAGCAATATCCAGGAATTCCAGCAAGGCTACGGCACTGTGCTGGGTGAACGGGGTGTTACCGTTTCCGGTGGGCAGAAGCAGCGGATTTCCATCGCCCGAGCCTTGATGAAGGATGCTCCTATTCTGATTCTTGATGATAGTGTTTCCGCTGTGGATACCAAAACCGAAGCCACCATTTTGGAAAACCTCCGCACCACCCGGGCGGGCAAAACCACCATTTTGATTGCCCACCGCATTTCCACCATTGAAAAAATGGACAGAATCCTCTTTATCGACAACGGCCGCCTGGCCGCCGCCGGCACCCATGAGGAGCTGTATGAAACCAACTCCGCTTACCGGAAAATGGTAGACCTGCAAAAGCTGGAAGAGGAAGGAGGCGAGCACAATGCGTGAGTATCTGCCTCTTGTCATTGTCGGTGCTATCATCGGCGCCTTCTCCCTGGTATTTCTGCTGGCCGCTTTGGCTCTGCGAAAGGTAAAAGAAGAGGATTCCGACCGCCACATGGCAGACGGGGAAATTGTCCGCCGCCTGCTTGCCTACGCCAAGCCCTATTGGAAGAGCTTTGTGCTGGTGTTTTTCGTTATGCTCGCCTCCATTGTGTTTGAGCTGGTATCCCCTTTGATTATCAGCGATATCCAGTCGGTTATCAAAGGCGAATTTCAGATGGACTATCTGCTTACCATGGTTGGCGCCTATGCCGCCATTTTGGTGGTGTCCCTGCTTTGTACCTACTGGCAGGCAATGCTTCTGCAAAAAACAGGCCAGAAAATCCTCTCCCAGATTCGTCTGGACGTGTTTACCCACATTGAAAAACTAAGTCATGAGCAGTTAAACAATATGCCCGTAGGCAAGCTGGTAACCCGTGTTACCAACGACCCCAATGCTATCAGCTATATGTTTACCAACATTTTGGTAACCTTGGCGAAAAACTGCATGGTGGTCATCGGCGTTTTGGGGGCTATGCTTATTCTGAACTACGCTCTGACACTGATGGTGCTTTGCTTCGTACCCTTTGTGGTGCTGTTTACAGTAATTTTCCGCCAATTCTCCCGCCGGGTACACCGGCAGGTGAGCAACGCCACCACCGACATAAACACCTACCTGTCAGAAAACCTGTCCGGTATCAAAATCACCCAGATTTTCAACCAGGAGGACCAAAAGCTTCATGATTTCGTGGAGCGAAGCACCAAGCTGAAAAAGGCAAAATTCCGGAGAATGTACGTTTTCGGCATTTTCAGACCTCTGGTATATATGCTGTTTGTGTCCTCCCAGATGTGCCTGTTCTACATCGGCGCCAGGGGCCATATCCAGGATACCTCTTTCCTGGGGGAGGCAATCACCAGTGAGATTGTGGTGGCCTTTTACCTGTACATCTCCCGTTTCTTCAACCCCATTCAAACCCTTGCCGAGCAATTTGATATGCTCCAGCGTTCCTTTGCCTCCTCGGAGAAAATCTTTACCATTCTGGATATGGTTCCGGAGGTAGTGGACGAGGATGACGCCCAGGAGCTGGAGGAAATCAAGGGCGAAATCGAGTTTAAGGACGTCTGGTTTGCCTACAATCCCGGCGAATGGGTGCTCAAGGGCGTTTCCTTCCACATCGAGCCGAAGCAGACTGTGGCCTTTGTCGGCTCCACCGGCTCGGGAAAAAGCACCATTTTGAGCCTGATTTGCCGCAATTACGACATTCAAAAGGGCCAAATCCTTATCGACGGCGTGGATATCAAGAAAATCAAAATTGCTTCCCTGCGCCGCCACTTTGGGCAGATGCTTCAGGACGTTTTCCTGTTCTCCGGTACCATTCGCAGCAACATCGTCCTGCGGGAGGAAAATGTATCCGACGAGGCGGTGATGGACGCCTGCCGGTATGTCAACGCCGACTCCTTTATCAATAAGCTGGACGCCGGTCTGGACGAGGTTGTCCGGGAGCGGGGCAACAACTTCTCCGCCGGTCAGCGGCAGCTGTTGAGCTTCGCCCGCACCATTTTGCACAAGCCCAGTGTGATGATTCTGGACGAGGCCACCGCCAATATTGATACCGAAACGGAGCTTCTCATTCAGGACTCTCTGAAGAAAATGAAATCCATCGGCACCATGCTGATTGTAGCCCACCGACTTTCCACCATTCAGTACGCCGACAATATCATTTTGCTGTCCCACGGACAAATCATTGAACAGGGCAACCACCAGGAGCTTCTGCACAAAAAGGGCCGCTATCACCAGCTATACACCCTGCAATTCCATAAGCAGCAACTGGAAAACAACTAAAAAAATTCCCGGTCAGCCGACCGGGAATTTTTCTTATTTTGTCAGATGTCGATATCCGGCAGCTTGCCGGTTACAGATCCGCTGTATCCGTAAACCACATAGTAGGTGCCGTCGGAAAAATCGCTGTGGTCAAAGGTAATTTCCTTGTGTACCAGATGGGTATTTTCCAGCTTTTGGGCGGTCTGTACCACCGTGCCGGCTTCTTCAAAAACAGCGCTTAACGCCTTTTCACAGTTTTTCACTGCGGTGTCCTTTTCCGCCTTCAGCAGCACAGCGCAAAACAGCTGTAAGCTGCCACCCTCGTCATTGAGCTTGCCAAAGGCGGTTTTCATCTGCACCACTTCCACCTTGTTCTGCTCCATAACGTCCTTGACCTGCTGCTCCAGCTCCTTAACCGCAGCGTCTGCCACGTTTCCCGCCAGTTCACCCACAGTGCTGCAGCCGGCAATACCTGCCACCAGCGTCAATGCCAAAAAAACCAAACATACCCTGCGCATAATCCCCGCTCCCTTCCTTTTTGCAACGGCTCTATTCTCTCATAAAAGCGTTGCTTTGTCAATTCACCTGCCCATGCTTTTTCTCTTGCATATCGGGTGAAAATTTGCTACAATTGTTTTATGAAACGGGGGAGATAGAAATGGCAAAACTCTATTTCAAATATGGCGCCATGGGTTCCAGCAAAACCGCCCAGGCGCTGATTACCAAGTATAACTACGAGGAAAACGATATGCAGGTATGGCTGCTCAAGCCCAGCGCCGATACACGGGACGGCGTTGCCACTCTGCGCAGCCGCATCGGACTGGAAGCCCAGGTGGAGGTTATTGCTCCCCAGGCAGATGTGTACCAGCGTTTTCGGGATACCCAGGCAGGCAAATGCCATGCGGTAATTGTGGACGAATGTCAGTTTATGACACCGGAGCAAATCGACCAGCTCCGCGCCATCGTCAATGATTTCTCCGTACCGGTGATGTGCTTCGGTCTGCGTACCGATTTTCAGACCAGACTGTTCCCCGGCTCTATGCGGCTGATGGAGCTTGCCGACTGCATTGAGGAAATCAAAACCATGTGCGACTGCGGCGCAAAAGCCACTGTCAATGCCCGTATTGACAGCGACGGTTATATCATCACCCAAGGCGCCCAGGTGGTGCTGGGCGGCAACGACAGCTATATCGCCATGTGCCATAAGTGCTACATTCGTGGCATTCGGGAACATAAAAAAATCAAGCATCACGGCCAAGAATAACAACAATAAGGAGAACCAATATGGAACTTTCTGAAATTCTCGCCAAGTGCGACCACACCCTGCTCACCCAAACCGCCACATGGGCGGAAATCCGCGGCATTTGCGACGACGGCATGCAATACAAACCCGCCTCTGTGTGTATTCCCGCCTCCTTTGTAAAACAGGCAAAGGACTATGTAGGAGAAAAATTGGCAATCTGCACCGTCATCGGCTTCCCCAACGGCTACGCCACCACTGCTTCCAAGTGCTTCATGGCAGAAGATGCCGTGAATAACGGCGCCGACGAGGTGGATATGGTCATTAACATCGGCTGGGCCAAGGAAGGCAAATGGGCGGACATCACTGCAGAAATCTCCGCCATCAAAGCCGCCTGCAAGGGCAAGCTTTTGAAGGTCATCATCGAAACCTGCCTGCTCACCGACGAGGAAAAAATCCAGCTTTGCAAATGCGTCAGCGATTCCGGCGCAGACTATATCAAAACCTCCACAGGCTTTTCCAAGGCGGGCGCAACCTTCGCCGATGTGGAGCTGTTTGCCAAGCACGTTGCCCCCCATGTAAAAATCAAGGCCGCCGGCGGCATCTCCTCCCTGGAGGACGCGGAGCGGTTCATCGCCCTGGGCGCTTCCCGTTTGGGCACCTCCCGCATTGTAAAAATCGCCAAGGGCCTTCAAAACGACGGTATGTATTGATAATAAGGAGGATTGTGTTATGTTAACCACCCCCACTCCCCATATTTCCGCCAAACCCGGGGATTTCGGCAAAACCGTGCTGATGCCGGGAGACCCCCTGCGCAGTAAATTCATCGCAGAGAATTTCCTGGAAAACCCCGTGCTGGTGAACAATGTCCGCAGTGTTCAGGGCTATACCGGCTACTATAAGGGTGTCAAGGTCTCTGTCATGGCCTCCGGCATGGGCATGCCCGCCATCGGCATCTATTCCCACGAGCTGTTCAACGGCTACGGCGTGGAGAATATCATCCGCGTGGGTTCTGCCGGTTCTATTCAGGAGCACATCAACCTTTATGATATCGTGGTGGCCCAGGGCGCCTGTACTGACTCCAATTACGCCGCCCAGTTCCACCTCCCCGGCACATTTGCCCCCATCGCCTCCTACGAGCTTCTCAGCGAAGCGGTAAAGGCCTGCCAGGCCCACGGCGCTACCTACCACGTGGGCAACGTCAACTCCTCCGATGTGTTCTACGGCGACCATGCCGGTGTCCCGGAAGGACTGGACAGTGTGTACGGTTTGAAGAAGATGGGCGTTATGGCTCTGGAAATGGAAGCCGCCGCCCTGTATATGAATGCCGCCCGCTACGGCAAACGCGGCCTTTGCATCTGCACCATCTCCGACCATGTTCTCAAAGGTGTGGAAACCACCTCGGAAGAGCGGCAAAACTCTTTCACCCAAATGATGAAGATCGCTCTGGATGTTGCCGTAGCCATGGAGAATAAGTAACCGCCAAGGCCTGTAATTCGCCCCCAGATAAGGAGCATTGTTATGAAACGGGTTTTTTTAATTGTACTGGATTCCTTTGGCATCGGGCAAATGCCGGATTCCCCCGCCTTTGGCGACGTGGGGGTAAACACTCTGGCTTCCTGCGCCGCTACCGGTAAACTGAACATTCCCAATTTAATTGCCGCCGGCCTGGGTAATATTGACGGCGTTACCTGCCTTCCCAAAACAGATACCCCCACCGGCGCATACGCCCGGCTGGCGGAAGCCTCTATGGGCAAGGATACCACCATCGGCCACTGGGAAATTGCCGGTCTGGTGTCAGCAAACCCTCTGCCCACCTATCCCCAGGGCTTCCCGGAGGAAATTTTGGCACCCTTCCGGACCGCAACCGGCCGAAACCTGTTGGCAAACGCCCCCTGGAGCGGCACTGCGGTGATTGAGGAATACGGCGCCCGGCACATGGAAACCGGTGATTTGATTGTATATACCTCCGCCGACTCTGTGTTCCAAATCGCCGCTCACGAGGATATTGTCCCTCCGCAGAAACTGTATGAATACTGCCGCATTGCCCGAAAATTGCTGACAGGCAAGCACGGCGTAGGCCGGGTGATTGCCCGTCCCTTTGTGGGTACGCCGGGGAATTTCAAGCGCACGGCCAATCGCCACGACTTCTCCCTGGAGCCCCCTGCCCAAACCCTGCCGGAGGCAGTAAAGGCCGCGGGACTTGCCAGCATCGGCGTGGGAAAAATCCACGATATTTTCGCCGGCCAGGGCTTAACGGAATATGTGTATAACGAAAGCAACCAGAACGGCATGGAGCATACCCTGCGCTATGCCCGGGAGGATTTTAACGGGCTGTGCTTCGTAAACCTGGTGGACTTTGACATGAATTTCGGCCACCGCAGAAATGCCGTAGGCTACGCCGAGGCGCTGAATGCCTTCGATGCCTGGCTGCCCGGCTTCCTGGATACCCTCACCCCGGAGGATGCGGTGCTGCTCACCGCTGACCACGGTTGCGACCCCGGCTATGCCGCCACCACCGACCACACCAGAGAATATGTTCCCCTTCTGGTGCTGGGCAAGCAAATTCAGCCCGTAAATCTGGGCACAAGAGCTACCTTCGCTGATATTGCCGCCACCGTTGCGGATATGCTGGGAGTTTCTCTGTCCACCCCGGGCAAGAGCTTTGCCAAGGAGGTAACAAAATGACCCCTCAACAACTGATTGCCCTCGCCACGGAGGCTATGCACCATGCCTACGTGCCCTACTCCGGCTACAAGGTGGGCGCCGCCCTGCTGTGCGCAGACGGCACGGTGTACCAGGGCTGTAACATCGAAAACGCCGCCTACTCCCCCACCAACTGCGCCGAGCGCACCGCCTTTTTCAAGGCCGTGTACGACGGACACCGGGATTTCACAGCCATCGCCGTCTGCGGTGGCAAGGACGGTGTGATTACCGGCGCGTTCCCCCCCTGCGGTGTCTGCCGGCAGGTGATGCAGGAGTTTTGCTCCGACGGTTTCACCGTGTATCTGGCAGGGGCGCAGGGAAGCTACGAAACCCTTACCCTTTCGGATTTACTGCCCCATAGTTTCAGCGCAAAAAAGCACATGAAATAAGCATTTCGGCGGCAACCCCAGCTGGGGTTGCCGCTGTTTTTTATTATTTTGGTCAAAAAAATTGGAAAGGGTTGATTTTTTTGTCAGAATGTGCGATAATTATTTCGGTATGATGATACCAAAATTACCAATCAATTTTGGAGGTATGAAAATGAAAAAACTGCTGGCTCTTGTTTTGGCTGTTGTCATGGTTGCTTCCCTGTTCGCAGGCTGCCAACCCTCCGGCACTACCAACAACACCAATAGCGCCAAGGTCGCCATGGTTACCGACTACGGCGACATCACCGACCAGTCCTTTAACCAGACCACCTGGGAAGCCGTTGTAAAATTCGGCAAGGACAACAACGTAGAAACCAAGTACTATAAGCCCACTTCCAACGACACCACCGCCCGTGTGGCTTCCGTGGAACTGGCCATTGCCGAAGGCTACAACGTTATCGTTATGCCCGGCTATGCATTCGGCGCTACCATCGTGGAAGTTGCTCCCAAGTACCCCAACGTTAAGTTCGTCGCTTTGGACGTTGCCAAGGGCGACCTGCTGGAAGCCGGCGTTGCCGCCAAGGGCGAGAGCTACGACTATAACCCCGACAACTGGAACCTGGCTGACTATGTGGACATGAGCAATGTCTACTGCGCCATCTACCAGGAAGAGCTGTCCGGCTACATGGCCGGCTACGCTGCTGTGAAGCTGGGCTACACCAAGCTGGGCTTCCTGGGCGGCATGGCTGTTCCCGCTGTTATCCGCTTCGGCTACGGCTACGTGCAGGGCGTTGACGCTGCTGCCAAGGAGCTGAATGTCAATGTGGAAATGAAGTACGCTTACGGCAACCAGTTCTTCGGCGATGCTGATATCACCGCTGTTATGGACACCTGGTACGCCGGCGGCACCGAAATCGTCTTTGCTTGCGGCGGCGGCATCTACACCTCTGCTGCAGAAGCTGCCAAGAAGGTAGGCGGCAAGGTCATCGGTGTTGACACCGACCAGGCTCCCGTCATCGACGGCCTGTACGGCGAAGGCATCACCGTAACCTCTGCTATGAAGGGTCTGTATCCCACCACCATCGACACCCTGACTGACATTGTCATCAACGGCAAGTGGGACAACTATAAGGGTAAGATCACCACTCTGGGTCTGGTTTCCGGCGATGACGCCGCTCTGAACTACGTCCAGCTGGGCAAGACCCAGTTCGCCGACAACAAGTTCACCCAGGCTGACTACGCTGCTCTGGTTAAGGCTATGTTCGACGGCACCGTTACCGTTTCCAACGACACCGTCAATGCCCCCACTGTTACCAATGTAACTGTTTCCTACCTGGGCAACCTGAAGTAATCCCGCTTTTCCAAAAGGACAGGTCGAAAGACCTGTCCTTTTTTTGTTTTATAAATGTTTTCACCCTTCTACGGTTTTTGTTGAATTTATAGAAAAAATCGTTTATAATATGACCATGAGAACCGTAAAGGAGGTCGTTGTATTGAGCAATACGCCTTATGCCATCGAAATGATAAACATTACCAAGCGGTTTCCCGGCATTGTCGCCAACGATAATGTTACCCTACAGCTGAAAACCGGTGAAATCCACGCCCTGCTTGGAGAAAACGGCGCCGGCAAGTCCACCCTGATGAGCGTGCTGTTCGGTCTGTACCAGGCAGAGGAAGGAGAAATCCGCAAAAACGGCCAAGTGGTAAAAATCAACAACCCCAACGACGCCAACGCCTTGAACATCGGCATGGTGCACCAGCACTTCAAGCTGGTGGAATGCTTCTCCGTTCTGGATAACATTATCCTGGGCGTAGAAGATGTGAAAATGGGTGTTTTGCAGAGAAAGGCAGCCCGGGAAAAGGTGCAGGCCCTTTCTGAAAAATACAAGCTGTATGTGGACCTGGACGCCAATATTGAGGATATCTCCGTTGGTATGCAGCAGCGTACCGAGATTCTCAAAATGCTCTACCGGGACAATGAAATCCTGATTTTTGACGAACCCACCGCCGTGCTGACCCCCCAGGAAATTGAGGAATTGCTGCAGATTATGCGCAATCTGGCCGCCGAGGGCAAGTCTATTCTCTTCATTTCCCACAAGCTCAACGAAATTATGTCCGTGGCTGACCGCTGCACCGTTTTGCGCAAAGGCAAATATATCAGCACCGTGGATATTGCTTCCACTACCAAAAACGAGCTTTCCCACATGATGGTGGGCAGAGACGTGGAATTTGCCGCACAGAAGGACGATCCCACCCCCGGTGAGATCGTGCTGGAGGTACGGGATTTGTCCATGCTTTCCAAGGTCAGCAAGAAGGACGCCGTCAGTAAGGTTTCCTTCGACGTTCGGGCCGGAGAAATCGTCTGCATTGCCGGTATCGACGGCAACGGCCAAAGCGAGCTGGTATACGGTATTACCGGCCTGGAGCCTGTGTCCGGCGGCAAGGTAACCTTCGGCGGTACGGATATTACCAATTTTGCCGTGCGCAAGCGCAGCACCTTGGGTATGAGCCATATCCCCGAGGACCGGCATAAGCACGGTCTGGTGCTGGACTACACCCTGGAAGACAATATGGTGCTCCAGCGGTATTTTGAACCGGAATTTACCAACAAAGCCGGCTTCCTGCGGCGTAAGAATATTCGCAGCTACGCCCAGCGGCTGATTGCTCAGTACGATGTCCGCAGCGGACAGGGCGCTGAAACAATTACCCGGAGCATGTCCGGCGGCAACCAGCAAAAGGCCATCATCGCCCGGGAAATTGACAAGAACCCCAACCTTCTGGTAGCCGTTCAGCCCACCCGTGGTCTGGACGTGGGCGCCATCGAATTTGTTCACAAGCAGATTGTGGCGCAGCGGGACGCCGGCAAGGCGGTTTTGCTTGTCTCTCTGGAGCTGGAAGAGGTTATGAACCTTTCCGACCGGATTCTTGTGATGTACGAAGGGGAAATCGTAGGCGAGCTGAACCCCAAAACCACCACCGTGGAAGAACTCGGCCTGTACATGGCCGGCGCAAAGAAAGCAGGTGCGTAAACCGTGAAAAAAGAAAGAACATCTCTTATTCGCAACGATGGCTTCCAAACCCTGCTTGCCTCTCTGGTGTGTATTCTGGGCGGTCTGCTGGTAGGCTACTTTGTCCTGCTGATTATTGAGCCCAGCGGAGCATTTGAAGCCATTTTGGCCGTGATGAAAAGCTTCTTCCGGTATCCCGGTTTCCTGAAGTACAAGTATTTGGGTCAGGTTTTGGTGCGTACCGTACCGCTGCTGATGTGCGCATTGAGCGTGCTATTTGCCTATAAGGTAGGCATGTTCAATATCGGCGCCGCCGGCCAGTACTGTGCCGGTGCCTGCGCCGCTCTATATGCCGCTCTGGCGTGGGACATGCCTTGGTATGTGTGCCTGCTTCTTGGTATGGCGGCCGGCGCTGTGCTGGGCGCTATAACCGGTTTCCTGAAAACCGCCTGCAACGTCAACGTGGTCATCTCCGGCATTATGCTCAACTGGATTACCCTGTATTTAACCAACCTGGTTTTGGGTACGGTAAAAAGCCCCAACAGTCCCTACACCAAAACCCTGCAGGGCACCAACCCCGACGCCTTGATTCCCAGTCTGGGACTGGGCAGCCTCTTCCAAGGAGAAAAGAGCGTAACCATCGCCATTCCCCTTGCCATTATCATGGCCGTCGTGGTTTGGATTGTATTGAGCAAAACCAAATTCGGCTATGAGCTGAAAGCCACCGGCCACAACTACAACGCCGCCAAGTACTGCGGCATGAAGGAAAACAGAAATATCATTCTCACCATGTTGATTTCCGGGGCGTTGGCAGGCATGGGCGCAGGTCTTCTGTACCTGACCGGCATTGAGGACTGGGAGACCACCATTTCCTCCGTGCCCGGCATGGGCTTTAACGGCATTGCCGTTGCCTTCCTGGGCGGTCTGAATCCCCTGGGCTCCATTCTCTCTGCCTTCTTCATTCAGTATATCACCACCGGCGGCGGCAATGTGGACCTGCAGGTGTACTGCTCCCAGATTTCCAGTCTGATTTCCGCGCTGATTATTTACCTGTGCGCCTTCGTTGCTTTCTTCAAGCACTTCATGAAGGAATGTATCCGCAAATATGACGAAAAGCGCAACAAACCTATCGATGCTCGGGAAGGAGGAAACGCGCAATGATTCTTCTTCTGCAATATACCTTGATTTTCGCCTCCGTTTTGATGCTGGTAGCGCTGGGCGGCTGTTTTGCCGAACGCAGCGGCGTTATTAACATCGGTTTGGAAGGCATTATGGTCATCGGCGCCCTGGGCGGCGCACTGGTGATGAAATTCCTCCCGGTATCCCTGGGCGCGCCGCTGATGGTTCTTGCCACTGTGGTGGTAAGCGCCCTGTTCGGTATGCTTTTCTCCCTATTTTTGGCCGTGGCGGCCATTCACTTCAAGGCAGACCAAACCATAACCGGTACTGCCATGAACATGCTGGCTACCGCCGCCGCCACCGTGGCTGTTAAGGCCATGAACACCGCCGCCTCCGGCGGCCACGATGTATCCAGCGACATTTCCTATGCCCACAGCAAGGATTTGTTCCTGGTGAGAATTGGCAGCTTTGAGTTCAACTGGTTCATGCTGGTGGCTGTGATTTGCCTGATTGTTGCCTATTTCGTGCTGTATAAAACCCGCTTCGGTTTGCGCCTGCGGGCCTGTGGTGAGCACCCGCAGGCAGCCGACTCCGTGGGTATCAACGTATACAAAATGCGTTATGCCGGCGTTTTGATTTCCGGTCTGCTGGGCGGTCTGGGCGGTATTGTGTATATCACTGCCGGCGTCAGCGTTTGGAAGTTTGAGTACGGCGTGGCAGGCTTTGGTTTCCTGGCGCTGGCCGTTATGATCTTCGGCGCATGGCACCCTCTGAAAATCGCTCTGGCCTCATTGCTGTTTGGCTTCTGCCGGGCATTGGGCAATGTGTATTCCGGCTTTGATTTCCTGCTGGAGCTCAACATTCCCAGCGTGATATACAATATGCTCCCCTACCTCATTTCCTTGGTGGTTCTGGCCTTTACCTCCAAAAAATCTCGGGCTCCCAAGGCAGAGGGCATACCCTACGACAAGGGTGTGCGCTAGCGTGTTGCCTTTTACACCCCTGCTTCGGCAGGGGTGTTTTGTTATGGAAAAATTGCATAGGATTTCCCGCTGCAATAGGTGTATTTTTATCGATTATTTTTTATCGAAATATCCTCCAAACTCTTGAAACTTCAACGGATTTGTGATAGTATTTGTATGAATAGAAAGATGCCCCAAAATCCGACAAAAATCCATGCGGATACAATCCGCTGACCAAGAAAAGGAGCAAGCAATATGGCAACAAAAATTACAGTTGTAGGCGCAGGCAGCGTGGGCGCTGCCATCACAAACGATATCATGGTGCAGGGTTTCGCCAGCGAAATCGTGCTGATTGATATCAACAAGCAAAAAGCCTTTGGCGAGGCATTGGATGTCTACCAGGGCGCCCCCTTCTGTTCCCCCGCCATTGTCCGTTCCGGCGATTATCCGGATGCCGCCGGCTCCAATATCGTCATTATCACCTCCGGCGTTCCCCGGAAGCCGGGGCAAACCCGTCTGGAGCTGGCGCAGACCAATGTGAACATTCTCAAGGATATCACTCCCCAGATTGTTCGCTATGCCCCCAATGCCATTTACATCATTGTTTCCAACCCTGTGGATATTCTGACATATGTGTTTACCAAGCTCTCCGGTCTGCCGGAAAATCAAATCATCGGCTCCGGCACGGTTCTGGATACCAGCCGCCTGCAGTCCGAGCTGGCGCGGCGCTTCCATATCAGCCCCAAGAACGTCCATGCCCACGTCTACGGTGAGCACGGGGACAGCGCTTTTATCCCCTGGTCTTTGGCCATGATTGCCAACAACCGCCTCAACGACTATAAGAATGTGGTGCGCAACGGCGATAAGATTCTGTGGAATCAGGACTATGCCGAGGTGGAGGAATTTGTAAAAACCTCCGGCGCCCAGGTCATTAAGGCAAAGGGCGCAACCTGCTATGCCGTTGCCATGTCCGTGTGCCATATCTGTAAGTGCATTCTCTCCGGCGCCGGTACTGCTGTAACCATTTCCACCATGATGCACGGCGAGTACGGTCTGGAGAATGTGTGCCTGTCCACGCTGAACCTTGTGGGCAAAGACGGCGTGCAGGAAAAAATCGTTACCCCCCTGACCCCGGAGGAAACGGAAAAGATTCACGCAAGCGCCAATAAGCTGAAGGAAATCATCTCCGAATTGAATTTGTAAGAGGTAAACGCTATGGAATATCGCATTGAACACGATTCTATGGGGGAGCTTCAAGTCCCTGCAGATAAATATTGGGCAGCCCAAACCCAGCGCAGCTGCCAGAACTTCCGCATTGGCGTAGGCCTGGAAACCATGCCCCGGGAGATTACCCAGGCCTTTGGCATTTTGAAAAAGGCCGCCGCCCTGGCAAACGCCCAATGTAAGCCGGATAAAATGACCCAGGAAAAGTGCAGCCTCATCTGCGCCGCCTGCGACGAGGTGATTTCCGGACAGCTGAACGACCACTTCCCTCTGGTGGTGTGGCAGACCGGCTCCGGCACCCAGTCCAACATGAACGCCAACGAAGTCATTGCCAATCGGGGCAACGAGCTGGCAGGAAAAAAACTGCTCCACCCCAATGACGACATCAATATGTCCCAATCCTCCAACGATACCTTCCCCACCGCCATGCACATTGCGGCGGTGCAGGCGCTGGAGGATAAGGTAATCCCCGCCGCGCAGCTGCTGGTGGATACCTTCTGCCGCCTGGAGGAAGAAAACGCCGGCATCGTCAAATCCGGCAGAACCCACCTGCAGGACGCCACGCCCATTTCTTTCTCCCAGGAAATTTCCGGCTGGCGGTCCAGCCTTCAGCGGGATATTGAGCTGCTGCGCTTAAGCCTGAAGCCCTTGAAGGAACTGGCTTTGGGCGGCACTGCCGTGGGCACCGGCCTGAACGCCCCCAAGGGCTTCGATACCGCCGTTGCCAAGGCCGTCAGCGAGCTGACCGGCAAGGAATTTATTACCGCCGAAAACAAGTTCCACGCCCTTACCTCCAAGGATGAGCTGGTATTTGCCCATGGCGCGCTGAAAGCCCTTGCCGCCGACCTGATGAAAATCGCCAACGACGTCCGCTGGCTGGCCTCCGGTCCTCGGGACGGTCTGGGAGAGATTTTCATTCCCGAAAACGAGCCCGGCTCCTCCATTATGCCCGGCAAGGTCAACCCCACCCAGTGCGAAGCCGTTACCATGGTGGCCGTGCAGGTCATGGGCAACGATACCGCCGTGGGTCTTGCCGCAAGCCAGGGCAATTTTGAGCTGAATGTGTTTATGCCGGTGCTGATTTATAATTTCCTGCAATCTGCCCGGCTGTTGAGTCAGTGCATGGTATCCTTCCACGATAACTGCGTGGTGGGTATCCGGGCTAACCGGGAAAAGATGGCCCACAACCTGCATAACTCTTTGATGCTGGTAACAGCCCTGAACCCTTACATCGGCTATGAAAACGCGGCAAAAACCGCCAAGCTTGCCTATAAGGAGAATATTTCTCTGAAGGAAGCCTGCGTCAAGCTGGGCTTTTTGACGGCAGAAAGGTTCGATGAGGTGTTCCACCCCGAAGAAATGATTTAAGGAGGCCAAACCATGGTTTTTAGCTATTACCCCGGCTGTACCCTGAAAACCAAGGGAAAAGCCCTGGACATCACCGCCAGAGCCTGCGCCGAAGCCCTGGGCTTTGCCCTGGAGGAGCTTCCCGATTGGCAGTGCTGTGGCGCTGTGTATCCCCAAGCTACCGACGAAATCGCTACACGGCTTTCCTCCGTTCGGGCGTTGGTCAATACCCGGGCGCAAAGTCGGGAGCTGGTAACCCTTTGCTCCGCCTGCCATCATGTCATCAAGCGTGTCAACGGCGACATGCAAAACAGCGAGGAAATCCGCAGCAAGGTCAACCGCTATTTGCAGCTGGATACCCCTTACGCCGGTGAAACCACCGTTTTGCACTATCTGGAAGTGCTGCGGGACAGAATCGGCTTTGATAAAATTGCTGCCGCTGTGAAAAAGCCCCTCACCGGGAAGAAAATCGGCGCTTACTACGGGTGTCTGCTCCTTCGCCCCAGCAAGGAAATGCAAATGGACGACCCGGAAAATCCCACCATTCTGGAGGATTTTATCCGCGCCCTGGGGGCAGAGCCTGTGTATTACGCCCAGCGCAACGAATGCTGCGGCGGTTATCAGACCCTGGAAAACAAGCCCCAGGCCCAGCTTCGTGCCACCGCGGTTGCGGACAATGCCGCCGCCTGCGGCGCGCAAATGCTGATTACCGCCTGTCCCCTGTGTCTGTATAATCTCACCCAAAACGCCGCCAACCCCATTCCTGTGGTGTATTTTACCCAGCTGTTGGCCCAGGCCTTGGGTCTGGAGTAAGGAGGCGCGCTATGGATACAAAGAATTTAACCCAAGAGGTCATTCGCATTTCCGGTGCCAACCCCAAAAAGTGCATGAAATGCGGCAAATGCACCGCAACCTGCCCCGCCTTTGACGCCATGGACATTCACCCCCACCAATTCGTGGATATGGTGGTGAACGGCCGGCTGGAGGAATTGCTGAATTCCCGGGGCATCTATAACTGCCTAAGCTGTTTTGCCTGCATGGAGCGGTGTCCCCGAAGCGTCGAGCCTGCCCGGCTGATTGAAGCGGTTCGCGTCGCTGTGGTGCGGCAAAAGGAAAACGACCATCTGAAGCCGGACGCCATTCCTACCCTGCTGGACGAAGAACTTCCCCAGCAGGCCATTACCAGCGCCCTGCGCAAGTATAAGAAATGAGGTGAAGGAGCTTGCAAAGAATCGGTGTTTTCGTATGTTGGTGCGGCTCCAATATCGCCGCAACCGTGGACGTACATGCGGTTTCCCAGGCCCTTGCCAAGGAACCCGGCGTGGTACTGTCCACCAATTATCAGTATATGTGCTCCCAGTCCGGTCAGGAGCTGATTCAGTCTGCCATTGCTGATCACAAGCTCACCGGCATCGTAGTTTGCTCCTGCTCCCCCAGAATGCACGAAGCCACCTTCCGAAAAACAGCACAGCAGGCCGGACTGAACCCTTACATGGTGGAAATTGCCAATATCCGGGAGCAATGCTCTTGGGTACATAAGGATATGCAAACCGCCACGGAGAAGGCCATCATCCTGGGCCGGGCCGCCATTGCCAAGGTGCACCTCAACGCCCCCCTCCACGCCGGTCAAAGCCCCGTGGTCAAGCGAGCGCTGGTCATCGGCGGCGGCATCGCCGGCATTCAAACCGCGCTGGACATTGCCGATGCCGGCTTCCCTGTGGACATCGTGGAGAAAAAGCCCACCATCGGCGGCAAAATGACACAAATCGACAAAACCTTCCCCACTCTGGACTGCGCCGCCTGTATCCTCACCCCCAAGATGGTGGACGTGGCGCAAAATGACAAGATTCGGGTGTTCTCTTACTCCGAGGTTTCCTCTGTCAAGGGCTTCGTGGGAAATTTCCATGTAACCATTCGGAAAAAGGCCCGGTATGTGGACGAAGCAAAATGCACCGGCTGTGGCCTGTGTACGGAAAAATGCCCCCAGAAGAAGGTTCCCAACGAATTTAACCTGGGGCTGGATAACCGCCGGGCCATTTATATTCCCTTTGCCCAGGCCGTGCCGAAAATCGCCACCATCGACGCTGACTACTGCACTATGCTGAAATCCGGCAAATGCGGTGTCTGCTCCAAGGTCTGTACCGCCGGCGCCATTGACTATAAGCAAACTGATACCTTCGTGGAGGAGGACTACGGCGCCATCGTGGTTGCCACAGGCTTCAACCCCATCTCCATGGAGAAGTTCGACGAATATGCTTACAGCAAAAGCCCCGATGTGGTAACCTCCCTGGAATACGAGCGGCTGATGAACGCCGCAGGCCCCACCGGCGGCACCCTGCTCCGTCCCTCCGACGGTACCCACCCCAAAACCATCGTGTTTGTGCAGTGCGTGGGCTCCCGTTGTGACGGTGGCGAAAAGGGCAAGCCCTACTGCTCTAAAATCTGCTGTATGTATACCGCCAAGCATGCCATGCTCACCCGGGAAAAGTATCCGGACACCCAGGTGTACGTGTTCTACATCGACGTGCGTACCCCCGGCAAGAACTTTGACGAATTCTACCGCCGGGCAGTGGAAGAATACGACGTTCACTACATCAAGGGCATGGTAGGCAAGGTTACTCCCCTGGACGGCAAGCTGAAGGTGCAGGGCTCGGATTTGCTGGGCAACCAACAGCTGCATATCGATGCGGACATGGTGGTGCTGGCCGCCGCCATTGAGCCGGACGAAAGCGCCCGTCCCCTGGCAACCATGCTCACCGCTTCCATGGACACCAACGATTTCTTCACAGAAGCCCACCCCAAGCTGCGGCCTGTGGAAAGCCCCACTGCCGGCGTATTCCTCTCCGGCGCCTGTCAAGGCCCCAAGGACATTCCGGAAACCGTAGCCCAGGCAGGCGCTGCCGCCGGCAAGGTCATCGGCCTGCTGTGCAAGGACCACCTGACCTGCAACCCCTGTGTTGCCAAATCCGACGAGATGATGTGTAACGGCTGTTCC
>JAZOQT010000016.1:0-38248 GCA_045656245.1 Faecousia sp. | reverse complement strand
AACGAAAACCTGCGCAGGTTCAAAGAATGTTTACGAAAAACAACAGCGCCTATAAAAGGAAAAAGAGGAAGGCGTTTGCCTTCCTCTTACTTTTCCTGCCTTAGTCAGCCTTGGCGGCCAGGACCTGACGGCCATTGTAGGTACCGCAAGCCTTGCAAGCTCTGTGGGGCATAACGGTTTCACCGCACTTGGGGCAAACAGACACACTGGGAGCAGACAGCTTCCAGTTGCCGCCACGGCGCTTATCGCGACGGGCCTTGGACACTTTACACTTAGGGACAGCCATGGATGACACCTCCTTGGTCAAACTGCTTTTGCAGCATTCTTATGTGTTTACTTATCGAGAAGCTGCTTCAAAGCAGCAAAACGGGGGTCGATTTCCTTTTTGCAGTCGCAGGGGCCTTCGTTGAGATTCTTGCCGCACCGGCAGCACAGACCTTTGCAGTCCGGCTTGCACAGCAGCTTGGAATCCAAATTCAGCACAAACACGGTTCGGACAATTTCTTCCAAATCCGCGCTGTCCCCCACCAGCGGAAACACCCACTCATCTTCGTTTTCTTCACTGGCAAGCTCTGTTACCAACACCACATCAATGGGAAAGGATACCTGCGCATCGAAATCCGAAGCGCAACGGTCGCAAACGCCGTGAATGGTGGTTTGGAGATTTCCGGTCATCATCAGCACACCGGCGGTATTTCGCACCGTGCCGGAGGCCTCTACCGGCTCTGTTACCGGGTAACTGTCGCCATAGCGAAGCTCACGCAAATCCACGCTGGTGAAAAAAGGAACTGACGCACCGGGGCAGTCTATGATTTTGGACAGCCCTAGAAGCATACTTTTCCCCTCCTCGCAGTCGTGCCTATGTATTATATAGGCTTTTATACCATTTGTCAAACATTATTTTTACCAAAAAGCCAATATTTTTACCCAAATCTTCTTCCGTTGCCGTTACGCAGGACAGTTCTATTTCCTTTTTTACGGACATACCCTTTGGTAGACCATGGCAGGAGCCTTCCCTCCTGCCGAATGAGGAGGCTGGCTATGGAAAATATCTATTCGCGGTTGGCCGCCAGAACCGGCGGTAATATTTATGTGGGCGTTGTAGGCCCGGTACGCACAGGAAAATCCACCTTGATTAAGCGCATTATGGAAACGCTGGTGATTCCCTGCATCGAAGACCCTTATCGGGCCCAGCGGGCTCAAGACGAACTGCCCCAAA
The DNA here is from genome assembly GCA_045656245.1 of Faecousia sp. GTDB lineage: Bacteria > Bacillota > Clostridia > Oscillospirales > Oscillospiraceae > Faecousia. The sequence continues at coordinate 37,029 of JAZOQT010000016.1, read as the reverse complement.
GCGGCAGCGGCAAGACCATTATGACCTCGGAGCCCAAATTCGTTCCGGAGGAGGCGGTGGAAATCTCCCCCGACGGGACGGCCAAACTTCGAATTCGCATGATTGACAGCGTGGGCTATATGGTACAGGGCGCGGTGGGAGCTGAGGAGGACGGTGTCCCCCGTATGGTGGCAACCCCCTGGTATGACCACGAAATTCCCATGACCGAGGCGGCGGAACTGGGCACAAAAAAGGTGATGCAGGAGCATTGCTCCATCGGCTTGGTGGTTACCACCGACGGAAGCATTACCGACATTCCCCGGGAGGATTATTTGGAAGCAGAGGGCAGAGCCATTCGGGATATGCAGGCAACAGGGAAGCCCTTTTTGGTGGTTATCAACTCCCAAAACCCTCACAGCAGTCAAGCCCAAGCCCTGCAGGCCGAGCTGAAAGCGCATTACGGCGTAGATGCTGCCTCCTTTGACTGCCAGAGCATGACACAGGAGGACATCGCCAGCTTGTTGACACAGCTTCTGTATGCCTTCCCCTTGCGGCAGCTGCGGATTTTCATGCCCCGGTGGCTGGACGCCCTGGAAGAAAACAATCCCGTCAAAGCTGCTGTATATCAGTTCCTGCTGCAACAGGCAGAGCGCATACAAACTCTGGGACAGGCAGAAAGCGCCCTGGCTTGCATACAGGACCTGGAACAGGTGCAGGATTTTTCCCTGCGGTGCGTGGATTTGGGCACAGGAACTGTGGACTGTGTTCTGGGCTTTCCGGAAAAGCTGTTCTACGAAATTCTTTCCGCCCAGGCAGGTATGCCCATTGAAAATGACGGCCAGCTTTTGACGCTGTTGACGGAGCTTTCCCAAGTGAAGCAGGAATACGACAAGATTTCCGACGCCCTTTCCTGCGTCAAGGCCACAGGCTACGGCGTTGTGATGCCCACCGCCGAGGAAATGAGGCTGGAAGCGCCGGAAATGCTGCGCAAAAACGGAGCATTTGGCGTAAAGCTGAAAGCCGGCGCACCCTCTATCCACATGATCCGCGTGGACATCGATACAGAAATCAGCCCCATGGTGGGCAGTGAACAGCAGTCCCAGGATTTGATTACTTATCTTACCGGAGAATCCCCCGAGAAGCTGTGGGAAAGCAACATTTTCGGCAAGTCCGTTTACGAGCTGATTCAGGAAGGGCTTACCGCCAAGATTTTGCGCATGCCGGAGGATGTGCGCGGTAAGTTCCGGGGAAGCCTCAGCCGCATTGTCAACGAAGGGGCAACCGGCCTGATTTGTTTGATTTTGTAACAACCGCCATACCGGCTGAAGGGCGCTTCGGCCGGTATTTTTCTATGAATGCGCCAAAATTTCCCCTTCTTCTCTTTACCGCAGGATTTTTCTGTGGTAAACTATTGTATTATTGACTATTTTCCCGGGGGAATCCACATGAAACTGCCACCAATTAAAAACCGGAACTGGAATTATCTGGCCCTTTCTTTTCTTTTGCCCTTTGCTATGCTGGTGTTCATCATGCTCATCACCGGCTGTGCCCCCTTTGGCACCAGCTCTTTAATGAGCTCCGACGCTTGGCACCAGTATTTTCCCTTTTTTAAGGCATTTCGTCGGGCCGTTTGGAACGGGGAAAACCTGCTCTATACCTGGGGCGGCATGGGCATGGATTATCTGGGGCTGTATGCCTATTATCTGGCATCGCCTTTGAATCTTTTGGCCCTGATTGTGCCGGAGAGCTGGCTTTTGGGGCTGTTTAATCTGTTGATTCCCACAAAAATCAGCCTGGCCGGTATGTTCTTTGCCCTGTTTTTGAAGAAAACCTTTCACAAGGACGACCTGTCTGTGGTTCTGTTTGGAGGATTCTACGCTCTTTGCGCATGGGCCATGGGCTACCAGTGGAATACCATGTGGCTGGACAGCTTTGCCCTGCTCCCTCTGGTGGCCTTGGGTACAATTCAGCTTCTGGAAAAGAAAAAGGTGGTTCTTTACACCGTTGCCCTGTTTTTTGCCGTTTGGGTGAACTATTATGTGGGCTTTTTCGTGTGCATTTTCGTCCTGTTAACCTTCATCTGCTATCAAATTTGCCGGTGCAGGAGCGTCGGCAGCTTCTTCCGGGATTTTTGCCGCATCGGTATCTTCACTGTGCTTGCCATCGGCATGACTGCAGTGCTGGAATACCCTGCCCTGGTGGCCCTGGGCAACACCCAGTCCAGTGTGAATAAATTTCCGGACTACTTCTCCGTAAACATGGTGTCCGGCGATGCTGTTACCACCGCCAGAACGGCCTGGAGCGCCTTCAAAACCGCCAGGGAGGCCGGCGAAAGCGGCCTGTTCGGCCTGTGGTGGGACGCATTTTGCTCCTCCTTCCCCCCCATTCTGGAAGGCATGAAAAAGGTGGCCGGACAGATGGCCGGCGGCATCACCCCCAATTATAAAGAGGGCCTGCCCAACCTTCACTGCGGTGTCGGCACTGTGATATTCTCCCTGCTGTTTCTCACTGCGAAGGACGTGAAGCTGCGGGACAAGCTGTGCAGCGTGGCATTGCTGGTGTTTTTCGCCTTGAGCTTCATTCTTCGCCAGCTGGACTATATCTGGCACGGCTTCCACTTCCCCAACATGATTCCCTACCGCTTCAGCTTCCTGTTCAGCTTTGTGCTTCTGTATATGGCATACCGGGCCTTTTTGCGCCGGGAGCAATTTAAGCTGTGGCAGCTCATCGTGGCAGGAATATTGAGTATCGGCATTTTCCTGTGTTATGAGGATTTCACTGACACCGTGTTTTTGGCATACAATCTGGTGTTCTTTCTAATGTATTTCGCCGCTTTGGGCTACGCCTGGTACGCCTCCAGGCCACTGCCCCAGAACACCGAAGAAACGCCCGCCTCCTGCCGCAGTCAGCATTTCCACCGTCAGGCAGCCTCCTGGGCGCTGATTGGTGTGCTGGCGCTGGAACTGGGACTGAATGCCGTCAACACCAACATCCATTTCCCCCGGGCGGCGGTTGGCTCCTATCCCAGGGGGAAAGCCGATTTGCATGCAGTTACGGAATATATGCAAAATCGGGAGGACGAGCTGTTTTATCGCGCAGAGGTTACCCACACCCAAACCCTCAACGACGGAGCATTGGTGGGTTATGACGGCATTTCGGCCTTTACCAGCTCTGCCAACGTAAAGGTTACGGAATTTATGAAGCTTCTGGGCTACGCCGCCAAGAACACCTATAACCGCTACGCCTTTGAGGAGGCTTCTCCGGTATCCAACCTGTTTTTGAATCTGAAATATATGCTGGAACGGGAAGGCAATTTAGAGGAAAACCCCTATTTTGACACGGTTTATCAAAGCGGCAACTGTTACCTGCTGGAAAACAACGTCTGGCTTCCTCTGGGCTTTTTGGCAGAAAGCGCTCTGGCAGAACTGGAATTTGTTGACGGCAACAACCACTTTGGCTTCCAAAACCAGCTGTTTACCGCCGCCACCGGTATCGATGCCTGCGTATGGCGCGTGGCAGATGCCGCCGCCTTAAGCATCAATCCCAACAACACAAACCTTACCACCCAAAGCACCACAGGCTCCTGCTCCTACAAAAACGGCGGGGAGAAAACCTTTCTGGATTACCATTACACCATGGCAGACGCCGGCTTTTTGTGCCTGGATTTGACCATGAGCGCCCGAAACGGGTATAAGGTTCTGAAGAACGGCCAACAGCTGTTTACCGAGGAAGTGGGAGCGCTGCCCCACTTGATGGGCGTGTGCCAGGTTTCCCCGGGTGATGAAATCCAAATTCAAATCACCTGCAAGGCCAATGAAAGCGGCAACATTGCCATTAAGGCTGGGGTGATGAATGAAGACATTTTCCGCCGGGGCTACGAAATTTTAAGCGCCTCCACTTTATCCCTGACGGAGTTTTCCAACACAAGCATTTCCGGCACGGTTCAGTGCAATCGGGAGGGTCTTCTGTACACCTCCATTCCCCAAAACGGCAGCAGCTGGTCCTTGCTGGTGGACGGGAAGCCGGCGCAAATCACCCTTGTGGGCGATGTGATGATTGCTGTGGAATTAACCCAGGGACAACACACATTGGAATTTGTCTACCAAAACCGGGCCTTTTCTCTGGGTCTGGCTGTCAGCCTTGCCTGCGGCGCGGTATTTGCCGCCACAGTGCTGTTTCAAAAGGTCTACCCCCAGCTGTGTTATAAGGGAAAATACCGCAAGGGGCAGAAATAATCGGGATATTGACAAATACTGTCAATTTGTTATAATTTCCACTGTGAAGAAACGGCTGGATTGGGATTGGAGCAGAGGCTGCCCCGATACCAACCACACTTCGGACAGAAACGGCCCTCCGTGGTATAAAGAAACGAGAAACCGCCAGAGTGTCTTTCCGATCCAAGGCCGGCAATTGCCGGCGCACGCTTTTTCAGCAACAAACGACTGAAAGAGAGTGAAAAACATGAAAAAAATCCAAGCATTCCTGCAAAGGAAAAACATTGTCTTTTCCGGCAAGCGCTACGGAATTGACGCCCTTGGGGCTATGGCCCAGGGCCTGTTCTGCACACTGCTGGTGGGCACCATTCTAAACACCATCGGCCAGCAGTTCGGCATCGCCTTTCTCAACGAGATTCTCGTTACCATCGGCAAGGGCGAGGGCGCTGTAAGCTACACCGTCGGAGGACTTGCCTCTGCCATGGTGGGCCCGGGCATTGCCGTTGCCATCGGCTCTGCCCTGCAAGCTCCGGGGCTTGTGCTGTTTTCCCTGATTCCCGTAGGCTTCGCTGCCAACGCCATCGGGGGCGCAGGCGGACCCCTTGCGGTGTATGTGGTAGCCATTATTGCCTGCGAGTTCGGCAAATTGGTTTCCAAGGAAACAAAAATCGACATTTTGGTAACCCCCATTGTAACCATTCTGGTGGGCATCGGACTTTCCATGTTGGTGGCTGCCCCCATCGGCACTGCCGCCAGCGCCGTGGGAACTGCTGTGAAATGGGCAACTACCCAACAGCCCTTCCTCATGGGCATTCTGGTTTCCGCTATTATCGGCATTGCCTTGACCCTGCCCATCTCTTCTGCCGCCATCTGCGCCGCATTGAGCCTGACCGGGCTGGCCGGAGGCGCCGCCGTTGCCGGCTGCTGCGCCCACATGGTAGGCTTTGCCGTTATGAGTTTTAAGGAAAACCGCTGGGGCGGTCTGGTTGCCCAGGGCGTAGGCACCAGTATGCTGCAAATGCCCAATTTGGTAAAAAATCCCCGGTGCTGGATTCCTCCGGTGCTGACCTCCATGATCACAGGACCCATTGCTACCTGCCTTTTCAAGCTGGAAATGAACGGCGCGCCGGTTTCCTCCGGCATGGGTACCTGCGGCTTTGTGGGTCAAATCGGTGTGTACACCGGCTGGGTAAACGATGTTGCCAGTGGCGCAAAGGCCGCCATCACCGTTATGGACTGGGTGGGTCTTGGGGTTGTATGCTTCCTGCTGCCTGCCCTGCTTTGTCCCCTCTTCGCCGCAATCCTACGCAAATGGGGTTGGATCAAGGAAGACGATTTGAAACTGGATTTATAAATACCAAAAAACCGGGCTTTGCAAGCCCGGTTTTCTTTTTTGTGGCACTCCCCCTTCCTTTCGCAAGGAAGGGGAAATTTCTCTTTTCAAAGCTTCCATTTTGTGGTATGATACCGATAGACTACGAAAAAGGAGAACACCATGCAGACCATCGCAGAAATCCTGTCCCAGGAGCTGGGGCAGAAGCTACAATATGTGGAAAACGTCATCACCCTGATGGACGAGGGAAATACCATTCCCTTTATCGCCCGGTACCGCAAGGAAATGCACGGCACTATGGACGACACCACCCTGCGCGCCCTGGAAACCCGACTAACCTACCTGCGCAATTTGCAGGCACGGCGGGACGAAGTAAAATCCGCCATTGAGGGACAGGGCAAGCTGACGCCGGAGCTTTCCTCCGCCATTGACAGCGCCTTAACCCTTGCTGAGGTGGAGGATCTGTACCGCCCCTACAAACAGAAGCGCCGCACCCGCGCCTCCATCGCCCGGGAAAGGGGGCTGGAGCCACTGGCCGCCGCCATTTTCGCCCAGGACGGGCAGGACCCCGCCGCCCTGGCCCAGGCCTACATTGACCCGGAAAAGGGCGTAGAAACTGCGGAAGACGCCCTCGCCGGCGCCAGCGATATCATTGCCGAGGACCTGTCCGACGATGCCGCCATTCGTAAGGACCTGCGCAATCTTTTGAACCGCCGGGGTATGCTGGTATGCAAGGCAGAGGACGCAGAAAAAGACAGCGTGTACCGCCTGTACTACGATTTTTCCCAGAGCCTTTCCCGACTGCTGGACCACCAAATCCTGGCCATCAACCGGGGAGAGAAAGAGGGCTTTTTGAAGGTCAGCGTTACATTGCCGGGAAACGAGGGGGCGGCGCTGGTGTGCCGCGCCGCGCTGAAGCCCACGGCTTTTGTATCCGCCTTTGCCCGCGCCGCCGCCGAGGACGCCTATGAGCGGCTGATTTTCCCCTCATTGCAGCGGGAAGTCCGCAGTGATTTCAGCGAACGCGCCTACAACGGCGCCATCGCCAATTTTGCCCTGAACCTGAAGCCCCTGCTGATGCAGCCGCCTGTCAAGGGATTTGTAACCATGGGTCTTGACCCGGGCTACCGCAACGGCTGTAAGGTTGCTGTGGTGGACGCCACCGGCAAGGTGCTGGATACCGCCGTGGTGTACCCCACCTTCAGCGAGCGGAAAAAGCAGGAGGCCATTGCCACACTGTCCGCCCTGATGAAGAAGCACGCCGTACGCCACATTGCCATCGGCAACGGCACTGCCTCCCGGGAGACGGAGGCCATGACGGTGGAAATGCTCCGCAGCTTCCCCGATGCCAGCTATATGATTGTCAACGAGGCGGGCGCCTCTGTGTATTCCGCCTCTGACCTGGCTGCCCGAGAATTTCCCGACTACGATGTAAACCTGCGCAGCGCCGTTTCCATTGCCCCCCGCCTCCAGGACCCTCTGGCGGAGCTGGTAAAAATCGACCCCAAGGCCATCGGCGTGGGACAGTATCAGCATGACTGCCCCCAGAAGGAGTTGGATACCGCCTTAAACGGCGTGGTGGAGGACTGCGTCAACGCCGTGGGTGTTGATGTCAACACCGCCTCCTTCAGTCTGCTGGAGCAGGTTTCCGGCCTTACCGCCGCCACTGCCAAAAACATTGTGGCATTCCGGGAAGAAAACGGCCCGTTCACCAGCCGCAGTCAACTGAAAAAAGTCCCCAAGCTGGGCCCCAAGGCATTTCAGCAGTGCGCAGGCTTCCTGCGTGTGCCGGAAAGCAAGGAGCTTCTGGATAACACAGGGGTTCACCCGGAATCCTACACCGCCGCGGCCGCGCTGCTGCGCCTGCTTCCCGGAGAGGACCGAAGCGACCTGTGCGCCCGGTTGCAGGAATACGGCGCTGCCAGAGCCGCCGCAGAATGCGGAATCGGCGAGCCCTCTCTGGTGGACATCGCCAAGGAGCTTTCCAAGCCCGGCAGAGATCCCAGAGATGAGCTGCCCGCTCCCATTTTGCGTAAAGACGTGCTGGAAATGAAGGACCTGGCGCCCGGAATGGAGCTAACCGGCACGGTGCGTAATGTCATCGATTTCGGCGTCTTTGTGGACATCGGCGTGCATCAGGACGGTCTTGTGCATATCAGCGAGGTCTGCAACCGCCGCCTGCGCCATCCCAGCGAGGTCTTGAAGGTGGGCGATGTGGTAAAGGTTGTGGTTTTAGGTGTGGACGAAGCACGCCACCGCATCAGCCTTTCCATGAAGCAAGTGAAAAAATAAAAATAATGCTGCCATTCCGAGTGAAGCGAGATCGAGGAATGACAGCATTTTTGATTCACTTTATTGGGCAAGACTCCTTGCCAGCGCCATGGTAACCCTGGTGCAGCGCTCTGCGGCGATGGCCTCGAAGGTGGGATAATCCATTTCTGCGCTGCCGTCAGCTTTGTCGGAAATCGCCCGAATGATGACGAAGGGTACGCCGTTGCGGTAAGCGGTATGGGCAATGGAAGCCCCCTCCATCTCCGCGCAAATGCCCTGGGTATCTGCAATAATCTTATCCTTTTGCTCCTTGGAGCAGATAAACTGGTCGCCGCTGGCCACCCGACCGGTCTTGGTATGGCCGGGATTGACAGATTCTGCGGCTGCAAAGGCCAGCTCCATCAGCTTTTCATCTGCCGGAAAGGCGATTACGTCCATACCCGGCACCTGACCGATGGGCCGATTCCAGAATCGCAGGTCAAAATCGTGATGGATGGCATCGCGGCTGATGACCAGATCGCAAATGTCCAGATCGGCGCACAAAGAACCGGCAATGCCGGTATTGACCAGATGGGTTACACCATAGATGTCGCACAGAATCTGGGCGCACATGGCCGCGTTAACCTTTCCCACGCCACACTGTACCACCACTGCAGGACACCCCTCCAGGATACCTTCGCAAAACTCCATACCGGCATGGGCGGTAATGGTTTTATTTTCCATTGTTTCTTTGAGGGCGGCCACTTCCACGGCCATTGCCCCAATGATTCCCAGTTTCATGTGTTCTCTCCTTATTCCGGATAGACCAGCCGGTCTTCCCCGCAGTTTTTCAAAACAGTGGCGTATTTCCTGCCCCAATGGTTTGCCATAGGCAGATTCATATCCAGGTAGTTGCCGCAATCTCTGGCGCTTGCCCCGGGTATATCACCTGCAAAATTTGCAATGAAATCAAAGCAGTCCGCCACCAGGGGAAGCACCTCTTTGGCAGTATAATCCCCTGTCAGCAGCAGATAAAAACCGGTGCGGCAGCCCATTGGCCCGAAGTACAGTACCCGGTCCTTCCACATGGGCTCATTGCGCAGATACGTAGCCGCCAAATGCTCAATGGTGTGCAGCTCGGCGGTGTTCAGCACCGGTTCTTCGTTAGGGCTGGTCAGCCGTAGGTCAAAGGTGGTTACAGTCTGGTCCCCCACCTGATCCTTTCTGGATACATACAGCCCCGGCTGCAGCTTGATATGGTCAATGGTAAAGCTGGTTATTTTCTCCATATGCGGCTCCTGTTACAATCATTTTTCCTGTTTTTTATCATACCCCAAAATGTCCGTAATTGCAAGAAAAACCCGCTCAACCGCCGGTTTACCAGCCCGCAACCGACTGTTGAAAAAATTTTTTGGGGATTTAACGGATATTTGATAGCTTTTTTCGTGGGTTTATGGCATGATAAAGGCAGAAATTCAAAGGGGGTTCAACTATGGAACAAACACTGGGCAAACGGATTGTGGAAAACCGCAAGCGTTTGGGACTGACACAGGACCAGTTGGCAGAGCGTCTTGGGGTAACGCCCCAGGCGGTGAGCAAATGGGAGAATGACCAATCCTGCCCGGATATCACCATGCTGCCGAAGCTGGCAGAAATATTCGGCATCTCCACCGACGCCCTTTTGGGCCGCGAGCCGGGGGACACCGTTCACGAGGCGCAAATCGTAGAAGACGACACGGACGAATCCGAAGGTATCCATGTCCACAGCGGCAACTGGGAATTTCGTTGGGACAGTGGCAGGCGCAGCGCTGTTTGCTTTGCCATTCTGGTGCTGCTGGTAGGCGGTCTGTGTCTTGCAAAAGCCATTTATCAGTGGGATGTGAGCTTCTGGGGCATTTTGTGGCCCTCTTCCCTGCTGGTGTTCGGTCTTAATACCTTAATCCGCAAATTCTCCTTCTTTGGCTTTGGCTGCGCGCTGTTCGGCGGTTATTTCCTGGTGGAGAATCTGGGCATTTGGCATCTGGACATTGGCAGCGAGCTGGTATTTCCCATCATCATCGTGTTGTTTGGCATCAGTCTGCTGGTAGATGCCCTGCGCAAGCCCAAAAAGCCCCGCTTCCATATTCATAAAAACGGAAAACGGATTTACACAAAGGATGGCAGCGAAAAGGTTGAAAGCACCTTTACCGTGGACGACGACAGCTTCTGCTGCGGACTTACCTTTGGGGACGCCACCCGAAGCGTAGCCCTGCCCCGCCTGCGCTACGGCGACACCAATTGCAGCTTTGGAGATCTGACCGTGGATTTGACGCAATGCGAGGAGGTGGCGGAGGATTGCCTCATTAACGCCAAATGTACCTTCGGGCAGCTAACCCTCATCGTACCCAAAAAATTCCGAGTAGACTCCCGGGCCTCCACCGCCTTTGCCGACCTTGAAATAACAGGCAAGCCCGATTCCCAGCCCCAGGGAACGATTCTGCTGGACGGCAGCGTCCGCTTCGGAGAAATTGAAATTCAATACGTATAAGCCACAAGCCTCTGCCCTCCGGCAGAGGCTTTTTGCTGAATTGACAAAACCCATAAGTAAGAGTACAATAACTCCATAGATTTTACTATGAGGTGATTTCCATGGACAAGAAGCTCCGCGCTGAAACCTTATGTATTCAAGCAGGCTACTCCCCCAAAAACGGCGAACCCCGGCAAATTCCCATTATCCAAAGCACCACATTCAAATATGCCACCTCCGAGGATATGGGAAAGCTGTTTGATTTGGAGGCAGAGGGTTATTTCTACTCCCGCCTGCAAAACCCCACCTGCGATGCGGTGGCGGCAAAAATTGCGGCATTGGAGGGCGGCACCGCCGCCATGCTCACCGGCTCCGGTCAGGCGGCAAATTTCTACGCCATGTTTAACATTGCCGGTTGCGGCGACCACATTGTTGCCAGCACCGCCATTTACGGCGGCACTTTCAACCTTCTTGGCGTTACCATGAAGCGCATGGGCATTGAGGTTACCTTCGTAGACCCGGACAGCACGGAAGAGGAGCTGTCCAAGGCATTCCGCCCCAACACCAAGCTGATGTTCGGCGAAACCATCGCCAACCCCGCTCTGACGGTGCTGGATATTGAGAAGTTCGCCCGGGTTGCCCACAGCCACGGCGTCCCTCTGTTTGTGGACAATACCTTTGCCACGCCCATCAACTGCCGCCCCTTTGAGTGGGGCGCGGACATCGTTACCCACTCCACCACCAAGTATATGGACGGCCACGCCTCTGCGGTGGGCGGCTGTATTGTAGACAGTGGTAAATTCGACTGGACAAAGTACCCCGACAAGTACCCCGGCCTTTGCACCCCCGATGACAGCTATCACGGGGTTACCTATACAGAGCGCTTCGGTCTTGCCGGCGCCTTTATCACCAAGTGTACCGCTCAGCTGATGCGGGACTTGGGCAGTGTGCAAAGCCCCCAGAGCGCCTACTACCTGAATCTGGGTCTGGAAAGCCTGCCCTTCCGTATGCGCCAGCACTGCGAAAATGCCGAGAAAATTGCCCAATACCTGCAAAGCAACGAAAAGGTTTCCTGGGTGAAATACTGCGGTCTGAAAGAGGACAAGTACTATGACCTGGCCAAAAAATATATGCCCCGGGGCTCCTGCGGCGTCATTTCCTTTGGCCTGAAGGGCGGCCGGAAAGCGGCGGAGGTGTTTATGAAGCACCTGCAGCTGGGTTCTATCGAAACCCACGTGGCTGACAGCCGCACCTGCTGCCTGCATCCGGCTTCCGCCACCCACCGTCAGATGACGGACCAGCAGCTGGAAGCTGCCGGCGTGGGGGCTGATTTGATTCGCCTCAGCTGCGGTCTGGAAAATGCAGAAGATTTGATTGCCGACCTGGCCCAGGCCATCGAGCAGGTATAAGCCATGGCTGACCAGTATTCCCGCTGTCGCATTTTGTTGGGAGATGACGCCCTTTCCAAGCTGCGAAACGCCCGGGTCGCCCTGTTTGGGCTGGGGGGCGTAGGCGGCTATGCGGCGGAGGCCCTTGCCCGCAGCGGCGTGGGGCATATCCACCTGATTGATAACGACACCATTTCCCCCACCAACTTGAACCGACAAATCCTCGCCCTCCACTCCACCCTGGGACAGTACAAGGTGGACGTGGCGGCCCAGCGGATTTCCGACATTGACCCCACCATTGAGGTGCGCACCTACAAAACCTTTTACCTTCCGGAAACTGCCGAGGAATTTGACTTTTCCCAATATGACTATATTCTCGACGCCATTGACACCGTTTCGGGAAAACTTTCCCTCATCGCTCAGGCAAAGGCCTGCCATGTCCCCATTATCAGCTGTATGGGTACAGGCAATAAGCTAAACGCCCAGGATTTTCAAGTGGCGGACATTTCCAAAACCTCCGGCTGTGGCCTGGCAAGAGTGATGCGCAAGGAGTGCGCCAAACGGGGTTTGAAGGGTGTCAAAGTGGTATATTCCCAGGAGCTGCCCCTAAACCCCGAGATTCCCGCTGACGAGCCGATCCCCGCCGATTCCTCCCGGAGAAGTCTTCCCGGATCTGTTGCCTTCGTTCCCGGTGCGGCCGGGCTGATTATGGCAGGAGAGGTTATCAAGGATCTAATCAAATAGGCCTTTCGCCCACAGGAAATCCTGTGGGCGATTTTTCCTGCGCTGTTCAGGAAAAATACTTGACAAGCCACAGCTATTGTGCTATAATCCCCCAGTGAGTCAAGGATTCTTACTTGACAGGAGGTTCTCCATGGACGCACTGGAAATGACACTGCTGTTTGATTACTACGGCGGTATGCTGACGCAAAAGCAAAGAGAATGCTTTGATATGCGCTACAACCAGGACCTTTCTCTGGGAGAAATCGGAGAAATGCTGGGTATCAGCCGTCAGGCGGTATGCGATAACCTCACCCGCACCGAGGCTCTTTTGCGGAAAATGGAAACAAACGTGGGTTATATCAGCCGCAGTATGGCAACCAGAAAGGCGCTGCAGGACATCGCCGCCCAGGCCCAAACCCTGCTGAACCATCCGGATGCCGCCGTTTCCGCCGCCGCCAAAATAATTCTCTCCACCACCCAATCTGTCGAGGAGTAAGCTATGGCATTTGAAGGATTAACTGAAAAAATTGCCGCTACCTTCAAAAAGCTCCGTGGCAAGGGCCGGCTGAAGGAAGCCGACGTGAAAGAGGCAATGCGGGAAATCCGCATGGCGTTGCTGGAAGCAGATGTCAGCTACAAGGTGTGTAAGGATTTTACAAAATCCGTTACGGAGCGGTGCATCGGCGCTGATGTTTTGGAATCTCTCACCCCTGCCCAGATGATTGTAAAAATCGTTAACGAAGAGCTTTGCAAGCTCATGGGCAGTGATACAAAGCACATTACCACCAACCCCGGCGGCCCCACCGTCGTGATGCTGGTAGGTCTGCAGGGCGCAGGCAAAACCACCAACGGAAGCAAGCTGGCCGGTCTTATGAAACGGCAGGGTAAAAATCCTCTGCTGGTGGCCTGCGATATTTACCGCCCTGCCGCCATACAGCAGTTGAAGGTCTGCGGCGAGAAGCTGGGAATCCCTGTGTTTGAAAAAGGACAGGAAAATCCCGTCAGCATTGCAAAAGATGCTGTTCTTTACGCCCGTCAGCACGGCCACGATATGGTATTTTTGGATACCGCCGGCCGCCTGCACATTGACGAAGTGCTCATGAACGAGCTCAAAGACCTCAAGGCCGCGGTAAAGCCCGATGAGATTATGCTGGTTGTGGACGCCATGACCGGTCAGGACGCGGTCAATGCGGCAGAGAACTTTAATCAATGGCTGGACATCGACTCTGTGATGCTTTCCAAGCTGGACGGCGATGCCCGGGGCGGCGCCGCCCTGTCTGTCCGCGCCATCACCGGCAAGCCCATTAAATTCGCCGGTATGGGAGAAAAGCTGGAGGACATTGAGCCCTTCCACCCCGACCGTATGGCTTCCCGTATTCTGGGTATGGGCGACGTGCTTTCCCTCATCGAAAAGGCAGAAAAGGCCTTTGACGAAAAGAAAGCCGCGGAAATGGAAGAAAAACTCCGTTCCAACAAGTTCACCCTGCAGGACTTTTACGACCAGATGGTGCAAATGAAGTCCATGGGCTCTATGCAGGACATTCTTGCCCAGATGCCCGGCGGCGCAAGCCTGAAAAATGTAAATGTGGACGAAAAGGCCATGGGGCGCACCGAGGCAATTATCCTGTCCATGACACCCAAAGAGCGGGAAAATCCCGACATCATTGCCGCCTCCCGGAAGCGGCGGATTGCCGCCGGCGCCGGTGTAAAGGTGGAGGATGTGAACCGACTGCTGAAATCCTTTGAGCAGATGCGGAAAATGATTAAGCAGTTCTCCGGCCCCGGGGCTGGAAAGAAAATGAAGCGCATGGGACGCTTCGGCGGATTCGGGGGCTTCCCCGGATTCTAAATGTGTTCGTTCAAAGCAAATTGCTTTACGATATAGAAATTCGAAAGATTATTTGGAGGTGAAACCCATGGTTAAAATCAGATTGAGAAGAATGGGCGCTAAGAAGGCTCCTTTCTACCGTATCGTTGTTGCTGACTCCCGCAGCCCCCGCGACGGCCGCTGCATCGAAGAAATCGGCACCTACAATCCCCTGCTGGAATCCGGCAATATCAGTGTGGATGCTGAGAAGGTCCAGACTTGGATTAAGAACGGCGCTCAGCCCACTGACACTGTTCGTGGTCTGCTGAAGAAGGCTGGCGTGCTGTAATTCCCAAAGGAGTAAAGCGCAATGAAAGAACTTTTGCTGTATATGGCAAAGAATCTGGTGGACGATCCGGACGCCGTTACCGTTACCGAAGTGGAAAACGAGGAAGGTAAGGTGTTGGAGCTGCGTGTTGCCGAGGGGGACATGGGCAAGGTTATCGGCCGCCAGGGACGAATCGCCAAGGAGATTCGTACCATCGTAAAGACAGTTGCCCAGCGCACCGGCGAGAAGGTTTCTGTCGAAATCGTGGATTAACGGATATGCGTGGCGAAACTGCCACGCATTTTCCCTTTATCCAAGTAAAGGAGTCTGTTTATGAAACTTCCTTTTATTGAAGCCGGAGAAATCGTCAGTACCCACGGCGTCAAGGGCGAAGTGAAAGTCCTGCCCTGGGTAGACGGACCGGAAATGCTGTGTGAATTTACCCGCTGCCGCATCAGCGGAACAGAATATAAAATCCACGCCTGCCGGGTACAGAAAACCTGCAACCTCATCAAGCTCGACCGCATCGACACTATGGATGCCGCCCAAGCTATGCGGGGCAAGGTAATCGAGCTGTACCGGGAGGACATTGACGACGCTGTGATTTTTGCCGCAGAACTTATCGGCGTGGAGGTATACGCCAACGGCGTTTGCATCGGCAAAATTGCCGAGGTGCTGGACTACCCCGGCAACTGCGTGTACGTTGTCAAGGGAAGCAGAGAATACATGATTCCCGGTGTGAAGGAATTTATCCTCTCCACGGATTTGGAAAAGAATCAAATGCAGGTAAAGCTTCTGGAGGGAATGGCCGCCGATGAGAATTGACATTATGACCTTATTCCCCGACTCGGTGGCAGACGTGCTGGCGGACAGCATTCTGGGTAGAGCTCAGGAGCGGGGTATCCTCCGCATCGAAGCCCACCAGATTCGGGACTACACTGCCAACAAGCAAAACCAAGTGGACGACTACCCCTATGGCGGCGGCCGGGGCGCAGTGATGGCGGCAGACCCTCTGTACCGGTGCTGGGAGCACATCTGTGAGGAGGCTGCCGGCCCGGTGCATACCATTTACCTCTCCCCCTGCGGCCACACCTTCCGGCAGGCCGATGCCATTCGCTTAAGCAAGATGGACAACATCATTCTGGTCTGCGGCCATTACGAGGGCATCGACCAACGGTTTATTGACGAGTGTGTGGACGAGGAAATCTCTCTGGGAGACTTTGTTCTCACCGGAGGAGAAATTGCCGCCATGGCGGTTACCGATGCAGTTTGCCGTATGGTGCCCGGCGTGTTGGCAGACCCGGAGTGCTTTGAGGACGAAAGCCACTTTAACGGGCTTCTGGAATACCCCCAGTACACCCGTCCTGCGGTGTGGCATGACCGGGAAATTCCGGAAATTCTCACCTCCGGCAACCACGAAAAGGTGCGCCTTTGGCGGCGGAAGCAGTCCCTGCTCCGCACCAGAGAGCGGCGGCCGGATATGTACGAAAAATTAGACCTGTCTTCCAAGCAGGACCAAAAGCTCCTGAAAGAAATGGAAGACGAGGACTCCCAGGTATAAAAAAGGTGCGTGTTGCAGCAACACGCACCTTTTTATTATTCAGGATTATCCCCGCCGCTTCCGCAGACAGAAGCTGACTGCAAAAATCACCGCCAACCCCAGGGAAATCGCCGCGCCGGCGGAACTTCCCCAGTAATAGGAAGCCGTCAGTCCCCCAATCCCTGCCACCAGGGCAAACACCACGGAAAACAGGTGGTACTGTTTGAGATTGCGGGATACATTCTTTGCCGCCGCGCCGGGAAGCACCAGCAGGGAATTGAGAATCAAGAGGCCCACACTGGAAATGCTGATGGTTACCACCACCGCAATGGCAACGGTAAACAGTGTCTGGGAAGCAGCCACGGAAATCCCCCGGGAGGAAGCCAGCTGGGGGTGAATGGCCGTCAGTGTCAGGCGGTTAACGTACACACTCCAGAAAATCACCACCGCCGCCAGCACCAGAGCCAAAATGCCGATTTCTCCCGGAGTAACGGAGAGAATATCCCCAATCAAATATTTGTTGTATTTGGTAAAGCTGCCGCCGCCCAGAGTGGCAACAAAGATGCCCAGCGCCACAGCAGTGCTGGAAAACACACCGATGAGGGTGTCCGCCGCCTGATTGCTGCGGCTGCGGACAAAGGCAAAAATCAGCGCAAGCGCCACACTGAATACCACCGCCACCCATATGGGGGCAGATACGCCGCAGATACAGCCGATGGCAATGCCGGTAAAGGCCGAGTGCCCCAATGCATCGGAGAAAAAGCTCATGCGCCCGGTAACTACCATGGTGGAGAGCAAACCGAATAAGGGCGCCATCAGCAAAATCGCCAGAAAGGCGTTTTTCATAAAGTCCCAATGGAGCATTTCCAAGGGCAGCGCATCACACAGGGTATACCAAAGGCTCATACGGGCTCACCCCCTCTGTGAAATACGTCAGCAAAGGCTTTCGAATCCAGCACCTGCCTGGGCGTACCCAGCATGGCAATGCCCCGGTCAATCAGCGCCACCTGATCAGCATACCGTTCCAGCACAGAAAAATCGTGGGTGGTCATCAATATGGACAAATCGTAGGTTTTGCGGATTTCGTCCAACATGTCCATCAAATTGCCCATGCCCTCCACGTCCACGCCGGAAAGGGGCTCGTCCAAAATCAGAATATTGGGAACGGGCTCCAATGCCAGCGCCAGAAGCACCCGCTGCAGCTCTCCACCGGAGAGGTTGCCCACCCGTTTGTCTATCAAATCCGTGGCGTGTACCCGGTCCAGGCACTCCAGAATCTTTTCTTCCATAGCCTTACGTCTGCCTAAAAAGGCAGGACGGCAGCTCATACAGCACAAGAACAGGTCCGCTACACTGACCGGGTCCCCGGGGTCAAAGGACGGACTCTGGGGCACATAGCCGATTTTTGGCTTGCTTCCCCGCTGACCGGGGGCAGAAAAGGCGATGACGCCGTGATAGTCCCGCTGTCCCAAAATGGCCTTCAGCAGGGTGCTTTTTCCTGCCCCGTTGGGGCCTATCAGCGCCACCAGCTGGCCGCAGTGGACATGCAGATTCACATCCTGCAGAATTTGCTCCTGTCCGATGGTTACACTCAAATGCTGCACCCGCAGGCAACAGGAATCGCCGCAGCCACCGCCGTGAATAATAGGCTTCATTCCAATGCCTCCTTTACGGTGTCAATGTTGTGATACATGGCGTCAAACCAGCTTTCCCCTGCCATGGCCATGTCCAGGATATAGATCTCGCCGACAATTTCCCGGCAGACTGTCTCCGCGGCAGAGGTGCTGCCGTTTTTCTCTGTAAACAGCTCACAAATTCCATGCTCCCGGGCCAGCAAAACCAGCTCCTTCAGCTCCCGGGCGGAGGCTTCGCTGCCGGACTCCTCCTCCACAGCCTTCAATATCTCCAAATCGAAGGCCCGGGCGAAATACCGGAAGCCGTCGTGAAAGGTTATCAGCTTTCGGCTGGACAAATTCTGCAGCTGCCGGTTTCCGTAATCCGCCACCTCCCGGATTTTCTCCAGCAGGGTTTTCAGGTTTTTTTCCAATGTCTGCCGGTGCTGGGGGTATGCTTCCGTCAGGCCACGGCAGATATTCTTTGCCATAACAGCCGCGTTCTCCGGCGATAGCCAGGTATGGGCGTCGGCCTCGTGCGCATGGTCATGATGGCCTTCCTCACATTCTAAAAGCGCAATGCCTTCCCCGCTGTCCAGAACTTCCTTTTCCCCAAGCAAATCTCCAAGAAAATCCTCCAGCCCTCCCCCGGAAATCACCACAAGCTGCGCCTGCTCCAGCGCCTGGGCCTGGGAAACGGAAAGGGAATACTCGTGCAAGCAGGACACGTTTTCCGTTACCAGACGGGTAACGGTAACCTCTGTGCCGCTGCACAGTATTTGGGTGAACTGATATACCGGCAGTGTGGTGGCCGCCACCATTGCCGGTGCCTGCTGTCGCGCGCAGCCGGAAAGCAGCAGACATACAAGCCACAAAAGCGCTATGGTTCTTTTCATTTTGTCGCTTCCTTAAACCGTAATTTTATACCTTCATCATACCACATTTGTCAAGAAAAAGGAGACCGTTCCCAAACGGTCTCCTTGCTGATTAATGGGTATCCAGCCAGTCCTTTACCTTGGCCTTTGCCAGCCGCAGAATATCCTCCTGATGATAGGGAGAGGCCTCACCGCCCCGCACATGGAGAAAATACAGTCCACTGGGGGTTTGGTACAGGCTTTCCTCATATCCCGCAGCATCTCCAAAGTAGCTGTATGTAAACTTCTTTATTAAAGCGGCGTTCTGCGTATCATATTCCTTTTTGCAGATAATCTTTTTCATGGGTTGTTGCTCCTTTCATTGGTACAGGAGATATTATAATGATTTTTTCCCGAAAATCAAGGCGAAACTTGTTTTATTCTTGCCTGCCGGAAAAAATAATGTTATGATACCTGGGAGGTGAGCCTATGAAAGACATTCCCTTGTTCACAACCCCCTACGGGGTTGCCTGCTTGATATTAAAGGAAATCCCCTACACCCAAAGGGCATATATCCGCCTGGTGGCTACGGAAAACCCGGCGGCGCTTTTGCGGGAGTGCATTGCCTTTTGCCGCAGCTGCGGCGCGGAAAAACTATACGCCGCGGGACATGCCTTTTTGGAAAAGTATCCCCTCCACGCCACTGTCGTGCGTATGCAGCGTTCCAAAGACACCCTGGGCAAAACCGACGCGGAGCTGCTGCCGGTTCAGGAGGAAACCCTGGAGCAGTGGCGCAGTATTTATAATGAGAAAATGCACTCTGTCCCCAATGCAGCTTATATGGACACCTTTGATGCAAAGAAAATGCTAACCGACGGAAGCGGCTACTTTATATACAGAAACGGGTCGCTTCTGGGCATCGGCAAGGTCTCCCAAGATACTGTTGAGGCCCTGGCAGGCGTAGTCCCCGGCTCAGGCAGGGATATTGCCCTCGCCCTGTGCTCTTTGCTCACCGGGGATACCATATCCATAGAAGTGGCCCGGGAAAACAAAAAAGCCGTCTATTTATACAAAACTCTGGGATTTTCCGCCATAGAGGAGCTCAGCCGCTGGTATTTGATTGCATAATTGTCGTATATATGCTGTATATACTGCATATGTATCGTTGTGTTCTTTCCGTTTTATTCATTTATTCATAGCTTATCCTATATTTTTGTATATATTTACCACATTTTGAGTGATTATATATGCAAACATTGTGCTTACGGTGTATTGACTGTGAATAATATTCGCAGTATAATGCACTCATCAACCAACCCAATATCGGGCAAGAAAAGGAGTTATGAAAAATGAAAAAACTGTTTGCTTTACTTATGGCCGTATTGATGACCGTCAGCCTGCTGGCTGCCTGCGCCCCCGCTGATGACGGCGGCCCCGGCAAGAACACCTACAACCTGCAAACCATTAAGGAAGGCTACCTAACCGTCGTAACCTCCCCCGACTACGCCCCCTATGAGTTCTACGCTCTGGATGCCAACGGCAAGCCCCAGCTGGCCGGCTTTGACATGGACCTGGCAAAGTACATTGCCGATTATCTTGGCCTGACTCTGGAAGTGATTCCCATGAGCTTCGACGGCATCGTCGGTGAGATGGCCGCAGGCGTTGCGGACCTGGCTATGGCCGGTCTGTCCCCCGACCCCGAACGTGCAGAGAAGATGGACTTCTCCGAAATCTACTACGGTGGCAAGCAAGCCTTTATTACCTCCACAGAAAACGCTTCCAAGTTCACCGATCTGGCTTCCGCCAACAATGCTGACATCGATGTAGGCGCCCAGACCGGCACCATTCAGATGGAGCTGGCCGAGCAGTACAGCAAGGACGCCAACATTGTCTCTCTGGCAAAGGCCACTGACATCATCGCAGAGGTTGCCGCAGGCACTCTGGACGGCGCATACATCGAATGGGACGTAGCCGCCTCCTACCAGAAGACCTACTCCAACCTGGTGATTGTGTGCGAAGTTCCCTACGAAGCTGACGGCAACATCGTGGGCGTAGCAAAGGGCAACGATGACCTGCTGAAGTATGTCAACGAAGCCATCAAGAAGTGTGTTGACGAAGGCACCTTCGCATCTTATCTGGAAAAGGCAAACAAGCTGGCCGCCGGCGAGAAGTACGAAGGCATGCTTGACAGCGAGGGTAACATCCCCACCGAGTCCGGAACCGAAGCCGGCTGATTTCTGACACATTACCATTCCTCCCCGCTGACCACGGGGAGGAATCGGTTCGTTTATCACGTTATAAAGGAGCAACTTTCATGGGCAATTTAATCACAACCAAAGGCTTTGAAACCTGCCTGCGCTATGCAGAGCTGTTCAAGCAGGGCTTGGTGGTTACCGTTCTTCTTGCGCTGTTTACCGTGCTCATCGGCTTTGTGTTGGGCATCACCCTGGCCATCATTCGCCTGAGCGATTTCCGCCCCTTCCGCTTTTTGGGCGTGGACAAGGAGGGTCATCTGCGGCACAATGGCTTTTTGCTTGCTTTAAGCAAGATTAACCCCCTGTCCTTTTTAGCCACCTGCTATGTGGAGGTGATTCGCTCCACCCCCGTGCTGGTGCAAATCATGATTATCTACTTCGGCGTGTTCCGGCTCATTGACCTGCCCAACTATACTCTCTTCGGCTTTATTCGCTTCCAGCGGTTCTTCCCCGGCGTGGTGGCGCTGAGCATGAACTCTGCCGCCTACCTGTGCGAGATTATCCGCTCCGGTATCCAGTCCATCGACGGTGGCCAGAGCGAGGCAGCCCGTTCTCTGGGGCTGTCCGGAACAAAAACCATGCTCCACATCATTCTGCCCCAGGCGCTGCGGAACATTCTGCCGGCCATTGCCAATGAATTTGTGGTTATCATCAAAGAATCCGCCATTGCCTACACCATCGGCGTGCCGGATCTAATGGCTGCGGTGAACGATGTCCGGGGCGCGGCCAGTATCATTATGGAGCCTTTGATTGTGGCAACGGTGATTTACTTCTGCCTTTGCTTCCCCACATCCAAGCTGATTGCTTACTTCGAAAGGAGAATGAGCCGTGGCAACGTGCGCTGACTGTTTGATTTCCGTCCAAAACCTGAAAAAGCACTTCAACAGAGGCGCTATCAAGGCGCTGGACGATGTATCCGTGGATATTTTCAAGGGAGATGTGATGGTGGTTATCGGACCCTCGGGTTCGGGCAAATCCACCCTCCTGCGGAGTCTGAACCTGACAGAAATCCCCACCGGGGGCAGCATCTACTTCGGCGGTGTGGACATCACCAAAAAGAAAGTCCCCAACGAAAAGGGCCGCATGGTAAAGCTGGACATCGACAAGCACCGGCAGAAAATGGGCATGGTGTTCCAGCATTTTAACCTGTTCCCCCACAAGACCATCTTAGAAAACATGATTCTCGCTCCCGTCCAGGTAAAGCACATGAGCAAGGCCCAGGCCAAGGAGAACGCCCTGGCGCTGCTTGCGCGGGTCGGCCTGGAGGACCGGGCAGACGCTTACCCCATTCAGCTCTCCGGCGGGCAGAAACAGCGTGTGGCCATTGTTCGGGCGCTGATGATGGAGCCGGAAGTGATGCTCTTTGACGAGCCCACCTCCGCCCTGGACCCGGAAATGGTTGGCGAGGTGCTTTCCGTTATGAAAGAGCTTGCCAAAAGCGGCATGACCATGGTGGTGGTTACCCACGAGATGGGCTTCGCCAGAGAAGTGGGCAACCGGGTGCTGTTTATGGACGAAGGCAAAATACTGGAGGAAGGCACACCCCAGGAAATTTTCGACACCCCCAAGCACCCCCGTTTGCAGGAATTTCTCTCCAAGGTGCTGTAAAAGTTTAGAGCCTGTGGATCTCCACAGGCTCTTTGCTATTCCTCCACCGCCACAGCAACCACCTTTGTACAATCCGCGGCATAGTGGTAAGGCGATTGGGTCCGTTCCTCTGCGCCCTGTAAATCTGTCAGCACCATGCTGTAGGTGATGCCCCCGATATACAAGTCCTCTTTTTCGTAATACTGCTTGTAAAACACCCGAACACAGGACAGCTTTCTGTCCGTTAGATTCTTTACAGTCAGAGTTAAAAAAGCTCCCGGTGTAACGGACACCCTGCTTTCCCATTCCTGGGGCATTCTGGCAAGTACCGTGGGATACTGAAAATCCGTTATGACGTCCTGGGTGTACAACTGGGCATTGGTTTCCAATGCCAGCACCTTCCCCCCGGGAGGAATGAATGTGGCGGTGAAATGCAGCCGGCGCTGCCCCTGGTACACCACCGCCTCAACGTACTCCACCACCGCTTCTCCCGTATTGCACAGCACCAGCGCCGCCACCCCGATTTGCTCTGCCTGCCGGCTGTTCTCCACATAAGGCCCGTCAAAGGGTATCAGCTCCTGGGCGTAAATATGGCAGTATGGGGCAATGAGCTGGGGCTTGGTCGCTTCCGGAGTTTGCTGGGTGGGGACGGCAGTGGCGGGATAAAATTTCGGCGGCTGGTTTTCCGACTGCGCCGTCAGAGCGGGAAGCACATTCCCCCAGCAGAACCAAATCAGCCCCAGAACCCCTGCCAGGCCAAGGCACACCCCAATCACTCGCTTCATAATGCCACTCCCAATTTCCTTTGTTGTTCTGGCATTATAAAAAACGCGGCTTGACCGAATCAAGGGAAAATCCCCACTTTCCGCTGACGGATTTTGAAAACTCCTCGACAAAAGAAGCGTCTGCCCCAGGGCAAGACGCTTCTTTTCGCTATTCTAAAACGTGTTCCAGGCCCATTTCCAAAATGGTTCGCACATGGGCATCTGCAAGGGAGTACAGAAGATTCTTCCCTTCCCGACGGTATTTGATCAGGTGAATCTGCTTGAGGATACGCAGTTGGTGGGAGACCGCGCTCTGGGTATGCCCCACAGCCTCGGCAATCTCCCCCACGCACCGCTCCCGTTCCAGCAGAAGCGACAGAATTTCCACCCGGGTGGAATCCCCAAAGGCCTTAAACAGCTCCGCTATGGCGCCTAGTGTTTCCTTTTCCGGAAATTTTTCCATTTCCACCCCTCCTGCTTTCTTTTTTCTTATTTTACTTCAAAAAACGGCGATACGCAATCCTTTTTTGCGGCATTTTCCTCCCGTTTGCACAAATTGGGGGAATTTAAGAAACTGCTTCGAAAAAAGAGGACGGAAACCGTCCCCTTTTCTTTATTTTCCGGAGGCCACACTGCTTCGAATCAGCGCCCGTTTCAGCCGGGCCTGGGCCATCTTTATATCCGTATCGGCACTGTCTTTTTCTGCAAGCACTTCTTTGGCCCGCAGGGCAGAACGCTCCGCACGGGCAAGGTCAATATCCCCCGCCCATTCAAAGGTGGTCGGCACCAGAGTAACACGCCCGTCCACCACGCTGACCATACCGCCGATGCAGGCGCCGTACCGCTTTTCGCCCTGGATAACCACGGTGGCGCGACCCATTCCCAGAGGGGCCACACAGTTGATATGCCCCGCCAGGATTCCCAAATCTCCCTCCGTGGTGCGCACCACCAGTTCTTCCGCCTGGCCGTCATACACCTGTCCGTAGGGGGTAACGATTTTCAGAGGAAATGCTGTCATTTTTCCTCACCTTTCCACTTTTCCACCACGTCGTCAATGGTGCCGGCAAAGAGGAAGTAAGACTCTGGGATTTGGTCGTGCTTACCCTCGATGATTTCCTTAAAGCCCCGGACAGTTTCTTTCAGCGGCACATATTTGCCCTTATATCCGGTAAACTGCTCCGCCACAGAGAAGGGCTGGGACAAAAATCGCTGAATCTTTCTTGCCCGATTGACGGTAAGCTTGTCCTCCTCGGTAAGCTCGTCCATGCCCATAATGGCAATGATGTCCTGCAGCTCCTTATACCGCTGGAGCATTCTCTGCACCGCTCTTGCCACCTCGTAATGCTCCTTGCCCACCACATCGGGAGAAAGGATACGGGAGGAGGAATTCAAGGGATCAACCGCAGGATAAATGCCCAGGGAGGCGATGCCTCTGTCCAGGGCCGTAGTGGCGTCCAGGTGAGCGAAGGTTGTGGCAGGGGCGGGGTCTGTGTAATCGTCGGCAGGCACATACACCGCCTGTACGGAGGTGATAGAGCCATTCTTGGTGGAGGTAATCCGCTCCTGCAACGCACCCATTTCCGTAGCCAGTGTGGGCTGATAGCCTACCGCAGAGGGCATGCGGCCCAGAAGGGCGGAAACCTCACTGCCTGCCTGGGTAAAGCGGAAAATATTGTCGATGAACAAAAGAACGTCCTGGTGCTTCACATCCCGGAAGTACTCTGCCATGGTCAGTCCGGAAAGACCCACGCGCATACGGGCTCCGGGAGGCTCGTTCATCTGGCCGAACACCATGGCGGTTTTGTTGATAACCCCGGATTCGGTCATTTCGTTATACAGGTCATTGCCCTCACGGGTACGCTCTCCCACGCCGGTGAATACAGAGTAGCCGTTGTGGGCGGTGGCAATGTTGTAAATCAGTTCCTGAATCAGCACAGTCTTACCTACGCCTGCACCGCCGAACAGGCCGATTTTGCCGCCCTTGGCATAGGGGCAAATCAAATCCACGACCTTGATCCCGGTTTCCAGAATTTCCGTGGCGGACTGCTGCTCGTCATAGGCCGGGGCGCTGCGGTGAATAGGCCAACGCTCTTCCCCTTCCACGGGGGCCTTGTTGTCAATGGGCTGCCCCAGCAGGTTAAACACTCTGCCCAGGCACGCCTCTCCCACAGGAACGGTGATGGGCGCGCCGGTATCTGTGGCTTCCACACCCCGCTGCAGGCCGTCGGTAGAGGACATGGCAACGCAGCGCACCACATTGTCCCCAATGTGCTGGGCGACCTCTGCCACGATGGTCTGCTCCCCGTTGGGGATATGAACTGCAGAAAGCAGCTGCGGAAGCTGCTCCTGGGGAAAACGAATGTCCAAAACCGGGCCCATTACCTGGACGACGGTTCCTTTTGAATTAGCCATAGGCTTCAACTCCTTTTTTCTTACGAGCCTGCAACAATCTCGGTAATTTCCTGGGTGATGGCGGCCTGCCGGGCTTGATTGTACTTCAGGCTTAACTGCCCAATCATCTCATCTGCGTTTTGGGTGGCAGAATCCATAGCGTTGCGCCGGGCCGCCTGCTCCGCCGCTCTGCTTTCGCAAAGCGCGCCATAGAGAATACCTCCCAAATACTCGGGGACAATGGCACGGAATACCGTTTCGCTGTCCGGCTCGTAGAGTATTTGCCCGTGCCGGCCCTCCGGAGAGGGCGTTTGCACCAACGGCAGCATACGCAAGGTTGCCGGGGTCTGGGTGAGCACCGAGGTAAAGTGGGTGTAGGCCACCACAATCTCGTCGTACTCCTCCCGGGCATAGGCCTTTGCCAACTGCTTTGCCAGAGTGAAGCAGTCGCCCATGGACATACGGGAGGCCTCGCTGTGGGCATCGGTGAGGAGTGCGCCGCCGTGGGCCTTATAATACTCCACCGCCTTTTTGCCAATGGGAAGCACCACCGTGTCCTTGTCCTGGGTTTCCGCGGCTACCAGCTTCAAAACATTGCTGTTGTAGCCCCCTGCCAGGCCCCGGTCGCCGGCAATCACCACATACAATGATTTTTTCATCGGCCGTTTTATCAGATAGGGAGAGGAAAACTCCCCGTTGGTGTTTACAATATCCGTTATGGTTGCATAGAGAATTTCAAAATAGGGACGGGAGTCCTGCACCTGCATTTGCGCATGGCGCAGCTTGGACGATGCCACCATTTCCATCGCCTTGGTGATTTGTCTGGTGGATTCCATGCTGCGAATACGGGTTTTGATTTCCTTGGTGGAAACGGTTGCCATGGTCAGCCTCCTTCCTTACTGGGGTAATACAAACTCTTTGAGCAGGTCTGTCAGCGCCGCCTTCAGCTTTTCCTCCGTTTCCGGTTCCAGCTTTCCGGTGGTACGAATCGCTTCCAGCACATCGCTGTGGCGATTGTCCATGTATTCAAACAGCCGCTTTTCAAACTCCGCCACGGTCTCCACAGAAATGTCCTTCAAATACCCCTGGGTAACCGCGTAGAGAATGCACACCTGGTGCGCCACCTCCACAGGCGTCATGTTGGGCTGTTTCAGCACCGCCACAATTCGTTCGCCCAGAGCAAGGCGCGCCTTGGTGTCTGCGTCCAAATCCGAACCGAATTGGGCGAAGCTTTGCAGCTCCCGATACTGGGAGTACAGCAGCTTCAGACTGCCCGCCACCTTTTTCATGGCCTTGATTTGCGCGTCGCCGCCTACCCGGGACACCGAGATGCCCGGGTTCACCGCAGGCATAATGCCGGCGTTAAACAACTCCGACTCCAGGAAAATCTGCCCGTCGGTAATGGAAATCACATTGGTGGGAATGTAGGCAGAAACGTCTCCTGCCTGGGTTTCGATGATGGGCAGCGCCGTGAGGCTGCCGCCTCCCAATTCCTGGGACATCTGCGCCGCCCGCTCCAGCAGCCGGGAGTGGAGATAAAACACATCGCCGGGATAGGCTTCCCGTCCGGGGGGACGGCGAATCAGCAGAGAAATGGCCCGATATGCCACAGCATGCTTGCTCAAATCGTCGTAAACCACCAGCACGTCCTTGCCCTGGTGCATAAAATGCTCGCCCATGGTGCAGCCGGTGTAGGGGGCGATATACTGCATGGGCGCCAGCTCCGAAGCGGTAGCGGACACCACAACGGTATAGTCCATAGCGCCGCCTGCCGACAGGCTCTCCACCACCTGGGCCACAGTAGAGCGCTTCTGCCCAATGGCAACGTAAATACAAATGACGTCCTTGCCCTTCTGGTTCAGAATCGTATCTGTGGCAATGGTAGTCTTGCCGGTTTGCCGGTCGCCGATAATCAGCTCACGCTGGCCTCTGCCGATGGGAATCATGGCGTCAATGGCCTTAATGCCGGTTTGCAGGGGACGGCTGACGTGCTGACGGTCGATGATGCCGGGGGCGGGCATTTCAATGGGGCGGTAGGCTTCCGCCTCAATTCCGCCTTTGCCGTCGATGGGCTCTCCCAGGGCATTTACCACACGGCCAATCAAAGCCTTGCCCACAGGAACGGACACCACCTTGCCGGTGCGCTTAACGGTGTCGCCTTCCTTGATGCCGCTGTCCGTACCCAGAACGGCTACGGAAACCGTATCCTCTTCCAGATTTTGCGCCATGCCGTAAGAGCCGTTGGGAAATTCCACCAGCTCGCCGGCCATACACCGATCCAGCCCGGTAACCTTGGCAATGCCATCGCCCACCAGAATCACAATTCCGGTTTCGCTGGCCTCCAGCCGGGTTTCATAGTGTTTAATTTGCTCACGAATGATTTTCGTGATTTCTTCAGGTCTTAAATCCATAAGCTACCTACTTTCCCTATCAAAGCACGGTATTTTTCAGCTGTTTTCGCATGGCCGCCAGTCGGTTTTGCACCGTACCGTCCAGCTGCTTTCCGCTGTAATCCAGACGAATACCGCCCAAGACCCCGGGCTGCACCCGATTGGTCAACTCCACCCGTTTGTCCAGCAGGGCAGAAAGCTTCTTTTTCAGCTTTTCCGTCTGATTTTCGTCCAGGGGTACTGCGGTTACCGCCGTTACCGGCACGATACCACTGTCGGCATAATACTGCTCCCGGTAGGCTTCACAGCACTGACTGAACTGGCGGATATAGCCCCGCTCCGTCAGAATTTTTAAGAAATTCAGCACATAGGGGTGTACCTTGTCCCCCAGGCTGCTGTCCAAAATGCCGCACCGCTCCTGCTTGGTGATGTTGGGCGCCGCCAAAAGCCGCAAAAATGTCGGCTCCTGGGCAAAGCTCTCCTCCAAAACGGAAAGCTGCTGCATAAGGGATTCCCCAAGGGACTCCTCCCTGGCAAGGGCATACAGCGCCTCGCCGTAAACCGATGCTGCCTTGGTCATACCTGCTCACCCAATTCGCTGATGAAGGTTTCCACCAACTGCTTTTGGTCGGCAGAATTGATCTGCCTTCCTACCACCTTTTCCGCGATGGCCAAAGCCATGTCGGAAATTTCTTCCTTGGCATCGTTGATGGCCTTCTTTTTTTCCATGGCGATATCCGCCGCCGCCTTATCCCGAATGGCGTTGGCCTGGGCATTTGCCTGCCGAAGGATTTCCTCCTCCCGACTTTGTCCGCGGGCCACCGCCTCTTTTACCAGTCGCTCCCCTGTTTCCATGGCATCGTCCAGCTTTTCTTTATACTGGCTTTCCATGGTCAGGGCGTTGGCGCGGGCGGTTTGGGCGTCGGTATACATATCGTCAATTTCCTTTTGCCGGTTTTTGATGATTTTCATCAGCGGCCCATACAGGAATTTTTTGAACACGAAAAACAGAAGCAAAGTATTTGCCAGCGTGAACAAGGCATTGAAAAAATTCACGCCCAGCAACTCCTCAAATCTTCCCACTTGCGTCGCTCCTTTCCTTGAAAATGGGATTTCCCCCTTACAGAGCAAACAGAATCAGGAAAGAAATCAGCAACGAGTAAATGCCGGTGGTTTCCGTAATGGCGCAGCCCAGAATCATGTTGGTGCGCAGGTTGCCTGCGGCCTCGGGCTGGCGGGCCATGCCCTCCAACGCCTTACCCACAGCGTTGCCTTCGCCGATAGCCGGTCCGATAGCGCCCACGCCCATACACAGGCCTGCGCCGATTGCCTTGCCGATAATTGCCAATGCGCTTGCGATTTCCATAGTTTCTTCCTCCTAAATGTGTATCAGAATAATGTGTTCTCTTTTTTATGCCGCTTCCGTTTCCGGCGGCGGACAAGCTCCGGCGATATACACCATGCTCAGCAAGCTGAATACAAAGGCCTGCACAAAGCCGGAGAACAAGTCAAAATAAATGCTCAATGCCCCGGGAATACCCAGCTGCAAAATTGGAATCCCCATTAAGATGCCCGTGTTTTCCAGGATTCCCAACACCCCCAGCACACAAAACACGATGCCCGCAAGCTTCTGCCCTGTCTTTCTCCGGAGGATACCCCGAAGCAAGAAAAAACCACCCAGGGCAAGCACCCCAACAGGGACAACCACCGTGCCCGACAGCAGCCGCATCAGCGCTCCGGAGGCCATGCTCAACGCCGTGTAAAGAATGCCGGTAATCACACCGCCACCGGCAACATTACCGAAATGACGGAAGGCCATGGAAATGGGCTGGGCGATTTCCGAGATGATGTTCATAGGTGTCATGACCACCACAGGCTCGGTAAAGCCTTTCAGCCAGCCCAGAAAACCGTTGTGCTTAATGGACTGATACCAGATAATCCCCGTGGTCATAACCGCCCAGGTCAGCGGCACGGTCAAATCTGCCGTGGTAGAGCGCAGAAATCCAGTCAAGCCAATCAGGCTGCCACAGATGGAAGACAGAAAAATCACCGTAATATAGGGTGTCCACCGGACGTTGTGCGCGCCCATGGTTTCCGATACCATGTTATACATCATCATAACGCCTTTTTCCACCAGTACCTGCAGCTTCCCGGGACGGTTTTTCAGCCGCCTGCCAATGAAAACGCACCCGATGCACAAAAGGGCGGTTACCACAAGCAGCGAAAGTGTTGTCTGGGTAATGTCAATGGAAAAGCCCTCCCACAAAGGGATGGAAAAATACACATAAGGGCCGGTTACCGTTACATTCATGCGCTTTTCTCACCCTTCCTTTCCATCAGCTCCCAAACAGACAGCGCCGGCCGCGTAAAAGCCAGGGGCACCGCCAAAGCAACCACATGAAAATATCCCGTCCTT
The DNA here is from genome assembly GCA_045656245.1 of Faecousia sp. Taxonomy (GTDB): domain Bacteria; phylum Bacillota; class Clostridia; order Oscillospirales; family Oscillospiraceae; genus Faecousia. Next base: position 6,691 of record JAZOQT010000016.1, on the reverse strand, counting down.
GCCAGCAGGAACAGCGCCAAAAACAGCACCACCATGCGCAGCATATACGAGCCCTGCACCAGAAGCTGACCGGCCTTTGCCTGCTGCTGCTCTGCCTTTTTGGCAGCCCGCACCACGCTGATTGCCATGGCAATAAAATTGCCCAGGGCCAGCAACGCCCCGGCAAGACCGCCCAGCAGTACCTTTGCGTCCAGGCTGCCCAGCAGGGCAAATACACCGTACATGGCGCCTACCCCCACGGCCTGTCCCACAGCGACCACTGCCACCTGTCTGAATAGTTCTATGTCCTTACGCCAATCCATAAGCGCCTCCGGTCAATCATGTTCGTTAAAGGAAACGGGCGGTGCTTCACCCTCTTTTTTCGTCAATCGGGAGAGGGTTTTCAAGCTGTCGTAAAACCCGCGAACGGCGCAAACCCCGCCGAGGACAATGCCTGCCCACAGCACCCATTGCCCCCAGCCCAGCTGATTTTTCAGCCATAGCCCCAGCAGCACAAATCCGCCTAACGGAACTGCAGTGGAAAGCCCCAGTTGGGTAAGCCAAACCAGCATATGCAAATCCTTCACGCCCACACCCCCCATTATCTTTTTTATTATACCAAAAATTCGCCCTGTTTCAATCCTCTATTTCTCAATTTTATGTAAATATTCAAAAAATAAACTTGGGAAAAGGGCTTTTCAACGGCGCAGAAATATAGTACACTATTAGAAAAGTGTTTTAGGAGCGGAGCAGCTTGGTACAGCAGGAAATGGAAATCATTCAGGGCAGCGTCAGCGCCGTGGTATATCAAAATTACGACAACGGCTACGCCGTTCTGCGGTTGAGCATCGGTGGCGGTGAAACCGTTACGGTGGTCGGCACCATTCCCATGCCTGCCGTAGGCGAGCGGCTGATGGTAACCGGCAAATGGAGCAGCCACCCCAGCTATGGCCGGCAGTTTGAAGCGGAGTTTTTGGAGCGGCTGCTACCCCAGACAGGGCTGGAAATTCTCAATTATCTTTCCAGCCGCATTATCAAGGGCATCGGCCCGAAAACCGCCGCCCGTATCGTTCAGCGCTTTGGCGACCGAACCCTGGCCATCATGGAGCAGGAGCCCCAGCGATTGGCGGAGGTTTCCGGCATCTCCTACGCCAAGGCTCTGTCCATCGGGGAGGAATTTCGTCTGCGGGTGGGCATGCGCCAGCTTATGGAGTTTTTTACCCTGCACCAGCTCCCGGCAGAATTGGCGGTCCGGGCCTATAAGGCCTACGGAGAAAACACGGTGGAGCTGCTGTACGACGACCCATACCTTCTGATGGAGGAGGGGCTGAATGCGCCCTTTGGGGCTGTTGACCGATTCGCCATCGAACTGGGAATCTCAGGAGAGGACCACCGCAGAATCCGGGCCGGGATTCTTTTTGAATTGAACTACAATCTTTCCGCCGGCCACGCCTTCTTGCCGGAGGAAAAGCTCGTTGCCGCCACGGCAGAATTGCTGAATGTGGACGCCTCGGTGATTTGCCGGGGTGTGGAGCAGCTGCAGGAATCGGAGCAGCTGGCGAAAGACTCTCTGGCGAATGTTACTGCCATGTACCTGCCCCAATTGCACCAGGCGGAGCAATACTGCGCCCACCGCCTGCTGTCTGCGGCCATGCTTAACCGTCCCCAGCCCAAAAACATAAAAGCTCTCATGCGCCGGGTCGCGGCAGAAAGCGGCCTGCAATACTCCCCCCAGCAGGAGCAGGCCATTCGCAGCGCCGCCAGCGCCGGCATTTTGCTGATTACCGGCGGTCCCGGCACCGGCAAAACCACCGTGTTAAAGGGTATATTGTCCCTGCTGGAACAGATGCAAATGCGGTGCGTTCTGGCCGCCCCCACCGGCAGAGCCGCCAAGCGGCTGACGGAGGTTACCGGCGCTGACGCCAGCACCATTCACCGCCTTTTGGAGGCCGGTATCGACCAAAGCACCGGCCAGATGGTATTCGCCCGGAATGAATCCAACCCCTTAAAGGCAGATGTGGTGATTGTGGACGAAATGTCTATGGTGGACATCTCCCTGCTCCACAGCCTGCTGCAGGCCATTCCCCAGGGAACACAGCTGATTTTTGTTGGCGACCCCGACCAGCTCCCCCCGGTAGGGCCGGGCAGTCCCTTTGCCGACTGTCTGCGCAGCAATATGCTCCCCTGCGTGCAGCTAACGGACATTTTCCGCCAGGCCCGGGAAAGCCTAATCGTAATGAACGCCCACCGGGTCAACAAGGGAGAATATCCCCAGCTGAACAACCGAAAAAGCGATTTCTTCTTCCTGCCCTGCCGCAGCGAGGAGGAATTGAAGCAGACCATCACCGCTCTGTGCGCTACCCGTCTGCCCCAGAATATGAATATTCCTTCCGACCAAATTCAGGTCCTCTCCCCCACCCGAAAGGGCGGCGTTGGCACAGGAGAGCTGAACAAAATTCTGCAAAACGCCCTGAATCCCGCCTCCCCCACAAAAAAAGAGCGGCAATACGGAGATTTTTCTTTCCGAGAGGGCGACAGAGTGATGCAAATTCGGAATAACTATGATATACTATGGGAGAAGACCGACGGAAGCGGCGTGGGAAGCGGCATTTTCAACGGCGACGTTGGCACCGTTACCGCCATTGATTTCTCTGCAGAAACCGTAACCGTGGCCTTTGACGACCGGAAAGCAGACTACGATTTCGCCCAACTGGGAGAACTGGAGCCTGCCTACGCCATTACCGTACATAAAAGCCAGGGCAGCGAGTATCGGGCAGTGATTGTCAGCGCTTTCAGCGGAAGCGAATACCTGCTCAGCCGCAGCGTTCTGTATACCGCCATCACCCGGGCAAAGGAATTGCTCATCGTGGTAGGCAGAGAGGAAACCGTCCGCGCCATGACGGACAACGCCAAGCGCGGCCGCCGCTATACGGGGCTGAAGCTGCGCCTGCAAGGAAAAGTGCCATGCGTCTGATAAAAAAGCTGTTTGATTTGCTGTTTCCTCCCAAATGCGTTCTGTGCAACAGGGTTCTTCAAAAGCAGGAGCTGGACCTGTGCCATCGGTGCCGTATCCATGGACCGGACTGTCCCCTGTCCCATACCAAATTCCCTTTTCTGGACAGTTGGACAGCGGTTTGGTTTTATGAGGGCCGTGTGCGCAGAAGTATTTTGCGGTTCAAATTTTACAACCGGCGCAGCTACGCCCAGACCTACGGGCGGTTGCTGGCTATGAAACTGCAACAGGCCCTGCCCCAGGGGTTTGACTATCTGACCTGGGTGCCCATCGGCAGGCTCCGCCGACTGCGGCGGGGCTACGACCAGGTGGAGCTCCTTGCCAATGCCGTGGGCGCAGAGCTGGGAATTACCCCGGTGAGCCTGCTGCGGAAAATCCGGAACAACCGTCCCCAATCCGGTATTCGCGGTGATGCCCGCCGCAGAGCAAACGTGCTGGGCGCTTACGAAGCCTCCCAGCCCGAGCTGCTGGCAGGAAAGCGGGTTGCGCTTCTGGACGATATTATTACCACCGGCGCAACTGCCGGAGAATGCGCCCGTGTTCTGCTGACCGCCGGCGCAAAAGAAGTTCATTGCGGTGCTGTGGCCCGGGCCCGGCACCATAAGAGGTGAAGGATATGAAATTTCGTTTGTTCTCCCATGACCTGGGCATTGACCTGGGTACATCCAACGTGCTGATTTACGAGGACGGTAAGGGCATTATTGTCCGTGAGCCCTCTGTTGTGGCTGTGGACAAAAACACCGGCAAAATTCTGCAGGTAGGCGCCGCAGCCAGAAATATGCTGGGACGTACTCCCGGCAATGTGGTGGCTATGCACCCGCTGAAGGACGGGGTGATTTCCGACCACGAGATGACGGTGAAAATGCTCCAGGCCTTCTTCCGGCAAATCAGCAGCAGTCTGTTGTTCACCCCCAAGCCCCGGGTGGTTATTTGCGTACCCAGCGGCGTTACCGAGGTGGAAGAGCGCAGTGTCATTAACGCCGCCATGGACGCCGGCGCCCGGCGGGTATATTTGATTGAGGAACCCCTTGCCGCGGCCATGGGCGCAGGCTTGGACATTCGCGGACCCAACGGACACATGGTTGTGGACATCGGCGGTGGCACGACGGACATCGCCGTGTTGAGCCTCAGCGGCGTCGCTGTTTCCTCCTCTATCAAGGTAGCCGGAAACGCTTTTGACGAAGCCATTGCCCGGCATATTCGCAAACAATACGGCATGATTATTGGCCAGGCCACCGCAGAGGACATTAAAATCCAAATCGGCAGTGTAATTAAGCGGCCGGAGGATGTTACCATGCGTGTCAAAGGCAGAGAGGCCAAAACCGGTATGCCCCAGGAGGTTACCGTGCACTCTGATGAGATTTTCCATGCCCTGAGCCGCCCCCTGCGGCAAATCGTAGAGGAAACCCTGGCTGTTTTGGAGGAAACCTCTCCGGAGCTGGTCAGCGACATTTCTCAAAACGGTATCACCCTCACCGGCGGCGGCAGCCAAATCTGGGGTATGGACCGTTTGCTGACGGAAAAAACCGGCATTCTCTGCACCGTGGCAGACGATGCCGATTCCTGCGTGGCCTACGGCTGCGGCAAGAGCCTTGCCTGGATGAACCACATGAAGGAAGGCCCCATCAACATCGCAAGAAAGCGAATTATGCGGGGCTAATCCCCTACACAGAAATTGCGGTAGCCAATGGCTACCGCAATTTTTTAGCACTCGTTTCCGGGGCAGCCCTTGCAGCCGCCGGTGTCCTGCCCGTCGCAGCCGTTGGGGGCAAATTGCTGCGCAGGGAACGGTATCCGGGAGAACATTTCACAGGGGTCCTCAGCGCCGCCGGGCGCATCACAGCACTCCTTGGTGGGAATGGCATAATCCAGCACCGGCACTACCAACTGGGCGTCCCGTTCCAGGCGAATGATGGAGAACTGACCCAGGGTAACAAACAGCTTCCGCCGCTCCCCGGAGAGTACCAGCTCATCGTCAAACATTTGGGCAATGGCAGCAGGCACCTGCAAGGCAGGCTCGTCGCAGCACTTGCAGTCGCAAATTTCCCGCACCTTGGACGACAGTACCATCGGATCCAGTACCTCCACCACGGACACCAATTCGCTAGGTGGAATTTAGGCGACTGCCATATCTTCAAATTTCTTCAGCACCACACGGACATTGCCGTTTTTATTTACCGAGATATGGTCAATAATCCGGCGCATATCCATATTGGTAACGGTTTCTAATTCCAAAAATCGAAGAATCTCCTGTCGGTAGTGCTGAATGATTTGCTCCGCATTGCTAATGATCTGCGCCGACTGGGTGATTTGTTCCAAATCCAAATCCACAGCCTTCAGTTCTTCCGTGATGCTGGCAAGCTTGTCTTTCAGCTCTGCCATACTGATCAGATCATTGGCATACATCTCCTGATACCGATCTTTCTTAGCAAGTAGCTTTTTTCGTTTTGCCTCAATTTCCTGTTTGGCCTGTTCCTGATTCTGTGCCTCCGGAATCTGTTTATCTAAGCTTGCCAAGATGCTTGCCACAAAAACAGCCTTGTCTTCTATCAGTGAAGCAAAATATTTGCGCAGCTCCTCTATCAGTTCCGGCTCATCCAGAATCACGCGGTTATCGCACTTCTCAGCGGTGTACTGATCGTTGGTAACGCATCGCCAGTATACCCGAGTGTTTACATATGTATAGGATTTCCGGGTGAAGGACCTGCCACAATGTTCACACTTGATGAGGGTGGAAAACACGTGCTTGGAACTGTATCTGGCGTCTCTGAACGGCTCACCGGAGTCATATTTGATTCTCCGGGAATCCATAATCTCCTGTGCCTTTTGGAAGACCTCCGGGGTCACAATGGCCCAGGAGGGACGCTGGTGATAGAAATGCTCCTCCTTGGGAATATTCACTTGCTTACCAGTTAAGAAATCTTCGATCTCATATTTGTGATTGACTAAAATGCCGCAGTACAGCGGGTTCACAAGTACCCTTCGAACACCTCGCGCATTCCAGTCGTTTCCGTATTTGGTTTTGTCATTGTCTCGATTTAAGGTCATGCTAATGGTCCGGCAGCCTAACCCCTGTTCGTTGTATAAGAAGAATATCTTGCGAACTATCCGGGCTTCCTCGGGGTTGATCTCCAAGGTGAACTTGTCGATCCGGTCATAGCCGAAGACCCGCTGAGGAACACGACCTTTTTCCGCATTGATTTTCTTGCCCCACTTGACACGCTTGGAAAGATTGTTGCTTTCCTCCTGCGCCATAGCAGAAAACAGGGTAAGCACGAACTCACTGTCGCCCATAGAATCCATATTGGCAGTGAGAAACAGGGTGTTGATACCCATGGATTTTAGCTTGCGGATACTCTGCAGGGCATCCACTGTGTTTCTGGCAAAGCGGCTGATATCCTTAACCACCACCATATCAAACAGACCCAGCTCCGCATCCCGCAAAAGCCGTTTGAATTCTTCACGCTTTTTAAGACTTGTTCCGGAAATGCCTTCGTCCGCATATAAGCGGAATAGCTCGAGACCGTTCCGTTTGGCATACTCCACGAAGAATTCCTTCTGGTGGATCAAGCTATCAATCTGCTCGTCCTTGTCCGTCGAGACACGACAATATGCAGCTATTTTCATTTGTTGGTTGCTCCTTTCTGTCAACCAACCCATATCCTGCTTTTATTATAGCATAAAAAAGCAAGAAAGGGG